>CAKSWM010000203.1 GCA_934511545.1 uncultured Oscillospiraceae bacterium
GCGTCCAGAATATCCCGCTCGGATGCGTTCGCCGCAAGCAGCGCGCCGAACTCGGCCGACTCCGGAACATTCACGCCGAAAGCCTCGTTCTGAACCGGCCGGCGCAGATCCAGATCTATGAACAGGACCTTTGCGCCCTTAACGGCCAGCGACAGCGCGGTGTTTCCCGCCGCCGTGGACTTTCCCTCCGACTCGGAAACGCTGGAGAACATGAATACCGTTTTCCCCTCCGCCTTCTTGTGCTCAAAGCGCGCCGCGATGCGGTGTATCGCCTCGGCAAAGCTGAAGCTTATGGCCGGAGAAACTATCAGAAGGCTGGAACGCGTCTTATCTCTTCTCCACAGCGCGGCAAGTCTCTGCCGGAGGTTCCTTTTCTCCTCCTCGTGAGGGATCTCCGCAATAATGCGCGCATCCAGCTTATTCTTCGCGCCCGCGGCGTTCTGTATCGTATCGCGTGAGAGAAATAGCCAGAATAAAGCCGCGGCCATGGCGAGCGCGCATCCCCCACCGGAAATCGCACAGATCTTTTTCCCGTTGAGCACTCTCGTCGGCACGACAGCCATGCTCGGATCGTTGAGCACGGAGAGGACCGCGCTGGAGGAAACATAGTCCGACAGCGCGCGGTAGTTTTCCCGGACTGCGTTTATGACAAGCAGCGCTTCCCGCGGCGTTTTGGCCGCCGCCGTTACCTCAATGAGGTTCGTACTGCCCAGCTGACGTGCGCTGACAGTCCCCGTTCCTTCGCCGGCAAGGGCGGTTTGAACGGTTTTTTCCATGACGCTGCTGCCGAGAAGCTCGGAATATATCGCCGCGACCTCGGCCGCCGCATTAACGTTTGAATAATACGCGCCGGACGAACGCGACGTGACGGCAAAAGTGATGCTGCAGCTGTATGTCTGTGAAACAGCGGCCGTCATCACGATCGACGCCGCCATCACACCCGTCAGCGCGGCAAGGATAATGAGCCAGAGCTTATTCGCCAGCAGGCGTATAACGCACAGCGGCTCGATCTCCGACCAGTGAATAATGCTGTCTCTTTCCATAGGGCTTTCCTTTCATGCCGTTATCTGACGATCACGGCAAGGTATGCCGTAAATGTCTCTCCCTGTGATGAGCAGGTATAGGCCGCTTCATAGCATCCGGGAACCGAAGTATCCACATTTGAGACGATCTCGACGCTGTCTTTCGTCAGCGGCTCGCCGCCGGGCGTGCGTACATTCCGGATATATGACGCGGGGTCAAACTCCGTCCCGGCTTCAACATAGGCTATATACTCCGAGAGGGTCACGAGCCTCCGCGCGTATGAGCTGTTATTAACGGTCGTTTTCAGCGTTACCGTTTCGGAGTCTCCCATCCTGTTCGTGACCTGGACCGTTATGCTGTAAACGCCCTCGTAATTTACCGTTACATTCTGGGACGTGATGCGTATCCCATCCGAGATGTCCCCGTCGATGACGTCGGAGGCCGTCAGCCTGTCAGTCAGCGTGACCGTGCTTCCGACAGCAAAAACAAGGGGCTTTTCAAGCGCGAACCTCGGCTTTTCATAGTCCGTATACCGGACATTGCGGGAGGCCGAGGCCATGTTGTTTGAGGAATCAAACACAATGTAATTGACCTTGGCGGTGTTTCCCGTTATGAGTTGCGTGACGCTTTTTATCATTACCGAGCCTGTCAGGTCTCCGTCACGATCGTCATAGGCGGACACGCCCTCCAGCAGCTTCTCTTTCGAATCGGAAACGCTGACGCTTATCGTGTCGCTGTCAAGCGAGATGACCGGCGCGCGCCGGTCAAGATACAGCCGCATATATATCTTAACGCCGCAGAACACGGCGAACACGGCCGCAAAAAGTATTATCGTTATCCTCTGTAAAGTTCTCATCGTCTCGTTATCCTTTTTACAGGGCTCTGAGCACCTGCCGGTTTTCAATTATTCTTCCGGGGTTGCGGCGCAGAAGCACATTCGCATATTCGGGAGAGCAGTTATCCTCCAGAAAACTCAGTATCTCCGACATATGCGGAGTGCGCATCTCCGGACTGTGCGCATCGCTTGCAACAACATGCGCCAAACCGCGCGATAATATCCAGGCGGACGTCCGTTCCGCGCGCGAGCCGAGCCTTCCAAGTATGCTGCCCTTGTTCAGCTGTATTATATATCCGCGTTCAAACCAGTCCGCCACCGTCAGCGGGGAGCGCTGAACGGCGTCATACCGCTCCGGATGCGCGATCACCGGGACAAGGCCGGTCTCCGATATCTGCGAAAGCATCTCGTCAATGTATCCTGCAGACGAGTCGAAAAGGAACTCGACCAGCAGATAGCGCGTACCCGCGAGCGTCAGCACCCTTTTGCGGCGGATGAGCTCCGGAAGCTCGTCGGTACACATGACCTCCGCGCCGGGGAGTATCCTCAGCGGTATGCCCGCTTCTCTTATGCTGTCCCGCAGGCTTATAAATCTGTTTTTAAGCTCCTCCGAGACATAATTCTTCTTTTCCTCATACGGAAGATTGCAGTGCGGTGTTGCCACTATCGCTGCAACTCCGCTGTCGTAAGCCATCCGCGCCATCATGAGCGCATCGCCGCCATTCCCGGCACCATCGTCCACGGACGGCAGTATGTGGCAATGTATGTCTACCATTTTCAGTTTTTCCTAACCGTTCCACCGATCACAGGAACAGGCGTGTCTGCCCTTTTTTGGCGGTGTTCTCTAAAAATATATAACTGTATATCACAGGCCGTTTTGCGTTTCAATCTTTTGTATCGGCATAAATAAAAAACAGCGGACACTGTCCGCTGTAACATGCAAAAAGGCCTCGCAGAGTTTGCGCCCGCAGGCGCAAAATAAATCAAAAACTATTTTCCACGGTGACATGTGCGTCGCAGAAAATACTTCTCAGCCCGTGAGTGTGCGAGTTATCCGCTTTCAGCGGACAACGAGTGCG
>CAKSWM010000204.1 GCA_934511545.1 uncultured Oscillospiraceae bacterium
TCAAGATCGAAGACGGCCGCGTTGTTCTGCACGGCTATGAAAAGCACCGGGATGACATCGTAACGGTGCTGCACAAGGGGCGCATACCGGAACTGTACGACGGTTTTTCCTATCCCCTCGCACCGGACGCCGTCGTATACACCTGGGACTGGTCGAGCGCGAAGCAGCCCTTTGCCAAATGCACGCAGGAGGAATTTGACGAGCGCGGATATGTCCGTCATTTCTCCGTCGGTTCTCTTGAGGACGCGGCGAAAAACTGCTATTGGATAAACTTCTATTCCACGCGCGGAGACGAGAGCGTATTCGACGTCGTAAAGGTATTTCTCAACGACGTGCCGGGTTGGGAGTAAGCCGTGAACAGCTTCAACGGTCTTGAATTCGAAAGCGCCGGGGACCTTGATATCGGACTTATAACCGGCTTCTGTGAAACGCCGGAGTCTCCGACAGGCTACCGCATGACGATGTTTGTCCGCTCCCGCGAAAAAACCTATGACGTCGCCGAAAGCGTCTGGCAGCTTCAGTTTGCGCCCGAGTACAACCCCTACCCCTGTTTGGGCGAATACTTTTTCTCTCCCGTGTTTGACGAACGAGGCGTCGTCGTCCGCCTTGTCGACGTAAACGATATCCATGCCGCCGGAAACCCGATAAAAACCGGGCTGTCCGTCGGCACCTACGCAATGTTCAAGGTCCCTATCACCGACGGCACACCGTCCCTTGACATGTATCTGACTGCCGGCGGCGGCTGTCTTGCAATAAACGGGCTGGAGGATGCGGATAAGCAGGGACTTCTGACAAACCTTGTATACGGCGGCGAAATAAGCTCCGTAAGCGACGGTACGCGCATAAAGCTCGCGGAGGACGCCGATGTTTACACATGGGACTGGCGTAAGGCAAAGCAGCCCTTCGCCCGGTGCAGCCGTGAGGAGGCGAAAAAGCGGGAATATGTAACGCGCTTTTCACTCGGCTCGCTCGACGATCTGACCTGCGGCTGCTATTGGTTCAGCGTATATTCGACCCGCGGCGACGAGAGCGTCTGCGATATGGTCAACATCTTTCTCAACGCGCCGCCGGGCTGGGAATAACGCGGCCGCGCACGGCCGGATAACGGCTCGGCCGCATGTGCAGGCACATGTGCAAATTCGCCCATACCGCAAAAAGCAGAAAGCTCCGGAACCATATGGTTCCAGAGCTTTTTTCATATGGCCCGGGCTCAGTCTCCGGCCTCGCAGTAGAAAATAATATCCGACTTGCCCTCCTGCTTTGTATGGCGGTAAATATTCGTGTCAAGCCCGCCGATATAAAAACCCGAATCGAGGTAAAACAGGCAGGCCCCGGGATTGTTGTCCTGTCCCTGCGTATAAAGTCCCCGATATCCGCTCCTGACCGCCGTCTCTTTTGCCTTTTGTATCAGCAGCTTTCCTACATGCTGCCCGCGATATTCCGGGCTTACTTTCAGATCATACAGATACATGTACTTGAAAAAGCCCGGTTGGAGTACCGCCAGCCCGACGCAGTCATCTCCGTCATATGCGCCGAGAAACACGCTGTCGGTCATGGAATCATAATCATAGTTTTCATCCGGAAAGCACATCTCCGTGACGTCTTTTGGTTCAAAGCGCAAAACCCTGTATGTCCATTCAGCGCCGTCATAGGCGGGAATTATCCTCCCGAACATCTGAAACGGTTCGTTCCGGATATTGATATCCGCCTTATGCTGCGCGTCAATGATCCTTATTTCAATCATTTTTGTCTGCCCCTCCTGCCGGCATTTTCGTTAGCATTTTTCATTAGCATTTGGGGTATAGCCCTGCTGTACAATGTTCACCCCAGCTAAACAAAGTACAGTCTCTCAAAACCGCAAACCATTGAAAACAAAGAAAAAACCTTGGAACCAATGAAGTTCCAAGGTTTTCTTTCTGGCAGCGGAAGAAGGATTCGAACCCTCACATACGGAGTCAGAGTCCGCTGTGCTACCTTTACACAATTCCGCTTCAAGAACATTTGCTATTATACCGTATAAATCGGAAATGTCAAGATATTTTTTCTTTTTCTTCCGAGTAGACCTCTCCGCACTTTTATGCTAATATAAATATAATATATTACATAAAAACGAAGGGACGCTGTGCAATGATCTCTCCAAAGGAAAACGAATTTATAAGGTTCAGCTCCGGCGATGAGGAGCTCGCCTTTCTGCGCTCCTGCGGTCTTGTAACGGCAAAGGCCACGAAAAGCAAGGTCTTTTACTACAAGGGCGCATACAGCCGTTGGCCCGTCTTCTGCCGCGTTATCGGAAAGACGGACTCCGGGGCCGCCGTGCTCGCGCTTCCGGGCGGCGAACACTGCATCAGCACTGACTATCTGTCCGAAATGCAGGCCGGTTCGGCAAAGCTGTACAAGGACGCCTGTGAGATAAGCGCCGTCTCTTCATACATATCCTTCGACGTTGAAACGACCGGCCTGTCCCCTCAGTCCGACAGAATAATCGAGATCGGTGCAGTAAAATACTCCGCGGGACAGGAGTCGGAGCGTTTTCAGTCCCTCGTCGATCCCGGTTTCCCGATCTCCGCTCAGATATCTCAGCTTACGGGGATAACCAATGCGGAGCTTGAAGGCGCGCCCGGCATATCCGAAGTCCTGCCGGAGTTCCTGCGCTTCCTGGGCAGCGACCCCTTCGTCGCTCACAACGCCCCGTTCGACAGGAGCTTTCTTGAGGCCGCCTGCGCCGGACTCGGCCTCGGGCTTGAAAACAGGTTTTACGACACGCTGAAGCTCTCAAGAGAAATTTTTCCCGGTTTGCCCAGCTACAAACTTCAGAGCCTCATCCGCACCTTCTCGCTCGACGGAGGAAGGGCACACCGCGCTTTGTTCGATGCCCTCGCAGCGGCACAGCTTTTTGAGCTCTGCAAAACCCTGCCT
>CAKSWM010000205.1 GCA_934511545.1 uncultured Oscillospiraceae bacterium
GCACCAAGGACCTCGGCGAAGTTGGAAACATGCTCTCCAGTCTGGTGCTCGAGCTTAAGGACCTCAACGTTGAAGAGCCTCAGAAAAAGGGCATTTTCGGCGTTTTCAAAAAGGCGCAGAACAACATTGCCGAGCTCAAGACCCGTTATGACAAGGCCGAGGTGAATGTGGACAGGATATCCGCCGCGCTCGATGAGCAGTGGCGCGTTCTCGCCAAGGACATCGCAACGATGGACAAGATGTACGAGATGAATCTTGCCTATTTCAAGGAACTGTCGATGTACATCATCGCGGGAAAGCTGCGCATCGCGGAGCTTCGCGAGACCGAGCTGCCAAAGCTTCAGGAAAAGGCGCGCCAGAGCGGCCTTCCCGAGGATGCTCAGGCGGCAAACGACTATGCCAATATGCTCGGCCGGTTTGAAAAGCGCCTGCACGACCTCGAGCTTACGAGAATGATCTCCGTTCAGATGTCTCCGCAGATCCGCCTTATCCAGAATAACGACAGTCTCATGGCTGAAAAGATACAGACCTCTATCGTCAACACGATCCCTCTCTGGAAATCCCAGATGGTGCTTGCGCTGTCCATGCAGCATTCACAGCAGGCAATGGAAGCTCAGCGTGAGGTCTCCAACGTGACCAACGAGCTCCTGCGCAAGAACGCGGAAGCTCTCAAGATGAACAGTATCGAGGTCGCACGCGAGTCCGAACGCGGCGTTGTCGATATCGAAACGTTGACCGAGACCAACCAGAAGCTCATCGAGACGCTCGACGAGGTACGCCAGATCCAGGAGGAAGGACGCACCAAGCGCGCCGACGCCGAGGTCGAGCTTGGCCGCATAGAGGGCGAGCTGAAGCAGAAGCTGCTTGAGATGCGCGGCTGACACATCTTTCCCAAAACAAGGTAATACACAATGAATATTTTTTCCAAACGTCCCGTCGCCATACTGACGGCCGCCGTCATAATCGCGGGTTCAACGCTTTTCGGCGTTCACCGCTCGCTCAGTCCGGTGGTAAAAAGCACCGCCAACAGCTTTTATGACGGAGTCTATTCAGCGAGCGAGGGCTATACAACAAAGAGCATTTATTCCCAGCTTGACACAATTACGGACGCATCCCTCGGGCTCATAACAAAATGCGGCACGCTTTTCCCCGATGAGAGCGACGCTCTGCGCACAGCGCGCGGCGATCTGCTCGATGCAATGGATTCTCGCGATGTCTCCGACATGTACGACGCCTTCAAGACCCTCTCGGACAGTTACAGCGGACTGCGCGACGCCATTTCCGGCACCTCGCTCGAGACTGACGACGCGGTAGCGGACTATATGTCCACCTTCACCGGCGCACAGTCTGTCATTGCCGCCTCCGGCTACAATTCCGCCGTCCGCGCTCTTGAAAGCGAGACTCTGGACGTGTTTCCCGCAAATGTGTTCAGTGAGCTGCTCGGTATAAACGCTCCGGAACTTTTTGAATGATCAGGGTGAAATAAAACAATGAAAAAAACTATTGCGGCTTTTCTTTCAATAATGATGGCTGCGCTGCTCCTGTGTGCTCCGGTTTTCGCCTTTGTCGAACAGGGCGAGGATATCTATGTTACGGACGCCGCCGGAGTTCTCTCCGACGCAACGGAGAAAATGGTCGTTGAGACAAACGAAAAACTCATGGCCGAATGTCACGGCGCACAGATCGCCGTCGTTTTCGTCAAATACCTCGATGGTTACAGCTCCGACGAATATGCAAACCAACTCTTCAACGACTGGGGAGTCGGCGACAGCAGCGAAAATAACGGTATGCTCCTTCTCGCCGCGACTGGAGAGGGCAAGGGCTGGCTTGCCACCGGCTCCGGAATAAACGGCAGCTTTACCGATTCGGTCGCGGGCGACTATCTGAACGATTATTTCTGGGACAACTTTGACCGCGGCAATTACGACACGGCTGTTGAAGAGCTTGTGAGCAAGCTTTACGAGTGGTATAAGGGATATTACGGAACTTCCTCCGGCACCGTCGTGCCCGCCCAGACTCCCTCCGGCATTTATGAGCCATATGTCCCTCAGCCGTCGCCTGGACACAGAGGTTTTTCCGGCATTATCGCTGCTATCGTTATCATCGCGCTGATACTTGCGATCTCCGCGTCCTTCCGCCACGGGCGCAGATATTACCGCAGCTACAGAAGCGGCGCGGTTTTCCCGTTCTTCTTTGGCGGCAGACGCCGCTGGGGACCTCCCGTCAATCCCCCGAGGCCCCATAATCCCCCTCCGCATAATCCTCCGCACAATCCCCCTCCGGGAGGTCATTCGCGCGGACACAGCAGCTTCGGCGGCGGTTTCGGCGGCGGACATTCCGGCGGAGGCGGAGCCGGACGCGGCGGCTTTGGCGGCGGCCACTCCGGCGGCGGTGGAGCCGGCCGCAGATAAACTTCATATTAAGCCGGGGGGACCAGACTCCCGCCGGCCCCATTTAGAGTATAAGGCAGGGAAAACTCCTTGCCTTATTCCTTATATTAGGTTATTATTGATGTATACATACCCTGTCTGGATCAGCATTACAGAAAATAAAACTCATGTCCTTCGGAAAGAGCCTCGCTTTCATCATTCGTCTCTCTCCGTTTGAATATGCGGCGGCCGTCAAACTGCCCGGCGTCTGTAAGCCTGCTGATGAATGTTCCCTGCATATACCATGTGATCTGAAAGGAGAATCCCCTATGAGAAAGAAGTACAGTCACCTTCTCTCCCCGGTCCGCGTTGGCAACACGATCGTCAAAAACCGTATGGCCTACCCAAACGCCTCTCCTCATTTTTTCCAGGGTCCGGAGACCTATCCCGCCGAAGGCTACCGCAGCTTTCAGGCGAGGCTCGCCCGCAACGGCGCGGCGATCATCTCTCTGGCAGAGTGGGACGATTATCCCGGACAGCGC
>CAKSWM010000206.1 GCA_934511545.1 uncultured Oscillospiraceae bacterium
ATCATGGAGCGCGCGGACATCTATCCGGAGCTTCAGCGTGTTGCCGTAAAGCTGCGGCAGTTCACCATCATGATCAACGAGCTTCGCGAGATGAGTCTGACCGCTCCGCTGGACCAGCTTTACGACGCGCTTCTTGAAAAGACCGGCTATCTGGCCGCGCTTCAGGCCAAGCGTTCGGACGAAAACATTTCCCGTATCGAAAACGTGCAGGAGCTGAAGACAAACATCCTGTCCTACATCAGGGAAACCGGAGATTTCTCCCTTGCGGGCTTCATGGACGAGGTCGCGCTCTACACGGATCTCGACAATTATGACAAAGACTCCGACTGCGTCGTTATGATGACAATGCATTCGGCAAAGGGTCTGGAATTTCCCAATGTCTATATAGTCGGCGCGGAGGATGGCATATTCCCCGGCACGCGCGCGATCGGCGAGCATGACGAGATGGAAGAGGAACGCAGGCTCTGCTACGTTGCGATAACCCGCGCCCGCAAGCGTCTTTACATCACCTGCGCAAAGCGGAGGATGCTTTTCGGACGCACGAGCGCCAACAAGCCTTCGCGCTTTCTTGAAGAAATATCGGACGACGACATTGACAGGCCGGAGCCCGAATATAACAGATTCGGCTCAGCGGGGCGCGGCTTCTCCAGCTGGTCCGCGTCCGGTTTTGACGACGGCGCCGTTCCGCGTGCCGGTACCGCGCGCAGCTATACGCCGAAAAGGGCCGAACCACAGCGCAGGACCGCAGTCGCTCCGCCCTCCGGGGCAAAAAGCGCTTCCGCTGCCGCCCCGTCGTTTTCGCTCGGCGACAGAATAACACACAAAGCCTTCGGCAAAGGCGTTATAACGAAGATGACGCCTATGGGCGGTGACCATCTTATCGAGATAGACTTCGACGGTCCCGGCACAAAACGGCTTATGCTTCGCGCCGCAAGCCGCAGCATGACAAAGGATGATTAAAAATGTCTCATATATCTGAAAAAAAACAGGGGGTATTGGGCCGTCTGGCTCTGCTGGCGACTACGCTCATCTGGGGCACCTCCTTCGTCATACTCAAAAACGTGCTCGACAGTATCGACACGCTATATGTTCTCGCCTTCCGTTTTTCCGGAGCCGCCGTTCTGCTCTTTCTGCTGAGTATCCCGCAGCTGAAAAAGCTCGACCGCAGTTATCTCAAAGGCGGTGCTGCGATGGGTCTGTTCCTCTTTATAGCCTACGTTCTTCAGACCTATGGGCTGCTCTACACCACACCGGGCATTAATGCCTTTCTTACGGCGAGCTACTGTATACTTGTCCCCTTCCTATACTGGCTTATCAGACGCAGGAAGCCCGACAAATACAACATTACCGCAGCCGTCGTATGCATTACCGGTATGGCCTTTATTTTTCTTCGGGACGATCTTAAGGGTGGTCTCGGCGAAACGCTGACCGTCTGCTCCAGCCTGTTCTTTTCTCTGCACATAATAGCAACCGGTCGCTTTGCCGATGGACGCAGCCCTGTGCTGCTGTCCATGCTCCAGTTTGTGGTCGCCGCCGTCCTTGCGTGGATCTTTGCACTGTGCACCGGTCCTCTGCCGACCTCGATCTCTTCCGGCGCGATTGGAAGCATCGCTTATCTCTGCGTTATGTGCACAGCTGTCTGCTTCCTGCTTCAGACGATAGGTCAGAAGTACACGCCGCCCACCTCTTCTTCCGTTATACTTACTCTTGAATCCGTCTTCGGCACCGCTTTTTCCGTCATGCTCGGTCAGGAAGATCTCAGTCTGCGGCTCGTTCTTGGCTTTGTGCTCATCTTCTGTGCGGTTCTGATATCCGAAACCAAACTGAGCTTTCTTAAGCGCAAAAAACAAAAAACTGACTAGCTTCAAGCTAACCGAAAAAAGCTCCCGGCCGTCTGTCCGGGCGCTCGCATTACAGCAATTCTCAAAAGCATGACAATGGCATCCGCCGGACAAGGCCAGCAGCAAAACAACGGGTATCCGGTTATTACACCGGATATCCGTTGTTCTTTTCACGCGGCTTTGCCGATCCGGCCGCATGTATCAGTCCGTTATTTTTTGCAGCACCAGAGGAAAGTGACGATCTGTGCCCTGGTGCAGTCTGCGTTGGGGCTGAACGCGGTTTCGCTTGCGCCCTTTGTGATATCCGCATCTACCACCCACAGGACCGCGCCGGTATAGTAGGCATCGGCGGCAACGTCCGTGAACGGATTGCGGCTGCCCGCTGCGGGGGACTTCTCGGAGCGCCACAGGAAAGTGACGATCTGAGCGCGGCTGCAATTCAGGCCGGGGCTGAACGCGGTCTCGCTTGTGCCCTTTGTGATGCCGTTCTCCGCCGCCCACAGGACCGCGTCGTAATAGTAGCTGCCAGCGGGAACGTCAACAAATGCGCTGATCTTTACAAAAACAGCCTCAATGGTGTGGGAGCCTGCAACATTTTCAAACGTATAAGCCTGCACCTTTCCGACGCTCTTTTCATCGACCTTGACGTCGGAGACGGCATATCCCCTGTCGGGTGTGATGATGAACGTCTGGTCGCCGCCCTCACGGACGCTGACGCTGCCGGAGGGAGAAATGGAGCCGCCTTCACCCGCAGATGCCCTGATGATGAAGTCGTAGGTCACATGATACAGCTCGATCTCGCCGGTCAGAACATTGTAGTTGGTGTTCTCAGGCGTAAAGCGCCATTTGTAGAGTCTGTTGGCCTCGACCACGGTATCATCGGATAAGGTCTTTCCGTCGTCGTCCACCCACTCCAGAATACCGGCATTGGGCTTCAGCGTGCTGCCGGTGATGGTGAGATTGGCGTCCGCCAGTGTTTTTCCGCCGGTGGTGATCCTGGTATATTCGGGTTCGCCGGTAGGCGCGGCTTTATGGACCTTGATGGTCACCTCACCGGTGACCTCGGCATA
>CAKSWM010000207.1 GCA_934511545.1 uncultured Oscillospiraceae bacterium
GTTTCTTCTCCTGCGATTTTACGCGCCGCTCCAGCTTTTTAATATTCTCTGCAGCAGGTAAATTTTCTGGCTGAATGCCACGCTGTCCAAGCATATCTCGCACAGATTGGTTGTTTTGTACATGTTCTCCAGTAATGGCATATTCCCCTTGAAGGTCCTTTTCCTCAACATTGTAGTTGGTCATTTCCGCCGCAAGATTTTCCTGAAAAAAGCCGAACACAATATACGGTGTATCGGACAGGCTCAAATGAAACATCTTGTGTAATGCATAAATAATCAGATCGGGTGCGAAAAAATTAACAGCTTATTCTGTGGTTATTGACAAATTTCTTAAAAAAACTATTGCGAAATCGGGAAAACTCTTTTATTATTTTAAGTGCTTTCCGGGGGGATAAGCTGGAAAAACAAGCTAAATAACGGGAGGGAAAACCTTTGAAGGCAGTAAAGAAACTGTTATCTGTCCTGCTGATCGTCTGCATGCTTGCGTGTATGTTTCCGACAGCGGCGTCCGCAGCCGGGAGCGGCGATTATATGAAGATCGCAATGCTCGACAGCGGACGAAAGTATTTTACGGTCGATTGGATAAAGTCTTTCATTTATGAAGCAAAAGCGGACGGTTATACACATGTCATGCTCGCGGTCGGAAACGACGGTATGCGTTTGCTTCTTGATGATATGTCTGTTTCCGTTGGCTCTGCGACTTATTCCAGCGCGGCGGTCAGCTCGGCGATCCAGTCCGGAAACATCTCATATACCACCGCGTCGACCGGAGAGTGGACAGAGAGCGATATGAACGAGATATTCAGCACCGCAGCTGCTGCGGGCATCGAGATAATCCCGCTCCTTAACAGTCCCGGTCATATGGATGCTATTCTGAGCGCTGCATCTTCTCTTACCGGAACAACTTGCAGCTATAACGGCTCATCAACCACGATAGACGTTTCAAACAGCACGGCGGTGGCCTTTGCGCAGGCGTTTATCCAGAAGTATATTACGTATTTTGCAGGCAAGGGCTGCAAATACTTCAACTTCGGAGCGGATGAGTATGCAAATGACCGCTATTCGTCCGGCTCCATGGGCTTCGGCAGCCTCCAGAGCGGTGGAAAATACGGATACTTCATCAAATATGTCAATGAGATGGCAGCGATGGTCAAGAACGCGGGTATGACCCCCATCGTGTTCAACGACGGCATTGAGTTTGCAAACAAAACAAGCGCGTCCGTGGGCTCTGTGACCTACACATTTGATAAAGACATTGTCATCTGCTACTGGTCCGGCGGCTGGAGCGGCTACACCCCGCGTACCGCTGCAAATCTTGCAAGCGATGGCTTCAGGATAATCAACACGACGGGCGATTTCTATTATGTTCTCGGCAAAAACGACAACTTTGACAGCGGCTATACCTATGCTTCAAACTGGAGCAACTGCAAGGTCTGCGGCACGACACTGAGCTCGTCCTCGGTCATCGGCGGCATGTTTTGCATGTGGAGCGACTATCCCGGGGCCGAAACAGAGAAGCAGGAAGCGGCCAAGATCAGACTTCCTCTTCGGGCAATGGCTCTTGCCATGGCCGGAGGTTATACCGACAGCGTTGATGAGTCCGTCGTTTCCGGCGGATTTAATGCCGACGGCACTCTGAACACGGATCCTCCGGCACAGGTCCATGATTACCTGGAAACTTCCGTGCAGGCGGCGACATGTACGGAGGCAGGTACTATAACTTATACATGCGCCGACTGCGGAGACAGCTATACGGAAACCATCCCGGCTCTTGGACACGATTATGCCGCGTCCTACGATGACGGAGATGCGATCTACAGCTGCACGCGATGCGGCGACAGCTATTCGGAACTTCTCCCGAGGGAGTCGATTTCTCTGAAAGTCGGAGAGACTTCTGAAAAGTACATACTCGACGGAGAAAAGACCGTTTCACGTCAGGGAGATGCCTCGATCGCAAGCGCCGAACTCAACTATGTTCAGGGAACGGGAGCCGAAGTATCCTACCAGGCTGCCGCGTCGGCCTCTGTCGGCGGATATACGGACGGCGGCTACAACTGCGTGATATCCAATATCATTGATGGAGATACCTCCACGTTCTACTGGTCGACCAGCTGCCAGACGGCCGGTATGTATGCCCGCATTGATCTGGGCGCCGACGTTCGGTTCGACGCCGTGCAGGTCAGCTCACCTGCGCACGGGGACTACTGCACCGGAGCAAACGTTCAGGTTTCCTCCGACGGCTATAACTGGACTACTATCGGGACCTATACGGGAAGCCGCAGCAGTGCGGTGACCTCCACTTATACGGTCCCCGATGCCGTGGAAAGCTTCCGCTATATTCAGGTCGTTATCACAACGGCGAGAAACTACTGGTGGCAGCTGTCCGAGATAGCCTGGGGCAGCTATGACGGAACGACATTTACGCGTGCGGAGACCTCCGGGACGGTCCGGACCGGCACGCTCACAACGACCGAACTGACCTTTACCGGCGTTGGCGCAGGCACGACATACTATGTCGTAGATGGAGTCAGGTATGTCATTGAGGTCGAAGAGGACCACGTTCATACCTACCGTCAGATAAGTGCGGCTGAGCCGACGTGTACGGAGGACGGCGCGATTACTTACCAGTGCGAGGAATGCCTGAATACGTATACCGAAACGGTCCCCGCAACAGGACACGACTACTCAGCGGAAGTTACCGCCCCGACCTGCACGGCAGACGGATATACAACTTACACCTGCGCCAACTGCGGCGATGTACGCACTGCCGATATCGCTGCGGCGCTCGGCCATGATTATGTTGAGACGACCGTCCCCGCGACCTGCACGGAAAACGGAACGGCGACCTATGCCTGTACGCGCTGCAATGACAGCTATACGGAAACT
>CAKSWM010000208.1 GCA_934511545.1 uncultured Oscillospiraceae bacterium
GACTGGGCCTTATGCCGCGAAAGCCGCTTTACAGAGCCTCTCCTTTGTGCCGTCTCTTTCATGTGGGCGTCTTGATCCTCCGGGGAATAAAGTGCCGGCAGGGCGCGGCCGCACCCTGCCGGTCCGGAGGAATGTGCCGCCCGCCGGCTTCATGCGGCCGAAGGGCGGATATCTGCAAAAAAGAAGAGCCGATCTTTTCGATCAGCTCTTCATACTGCCTGTAAATTGCTAACAGGAACGCTAACGTGTCCGATAAAACTCGCCAAACATGTCTCTATAACGGTCAAAATCCGACTTTGCAATGTGTGTATAGATCCGATTCATCGTCCCGGAATCCGCCCAGCCGCCAATTTCCATTGTGATCTTCTCCGGGATCCGCAAATGATAGGCAAGCGTCGCGAAGCTGTGCCGCAGCCCATGCACCGTGACGTCCGTTACCCCGGCCGTGCAGCATGCCCGATGGATTGCCCTGCGAAAACGATCTTGACTTTTTAGCACCGAACCGTGCGGCTTCCGGTCCCGTGCTATGACCTCCTGAAGCTCCGGGATCAGGATGGGGACGTTCCGGGCGGATGAAATATTTTTGTTCTGCTTCTTATTCACATAGCAATTGTTTTCGTCCTTGACGACGGAGCCGCGAACCCTGATGAACTCCGGCTTCTCCGGAATGTCCTCCCAGCGTAGTGCCGCAATTTCCGATATTCTCAGCGACGAGAGCGCCAAAAGTGCCGGGACGGCAAATTCTCGGTCCTCTTTTATTACGGCGATAAATTTTTTGATCTCCTCGGGTGCGAGGAACGCTGTATTTGATCTGACGGCCTGAGACAGCTGAACGGCGGGAAGCTTGATCCCGGTCTCCGCCTGTATGACGGTACGGAGAAAGGCAAAGGCGTTCTTCAGTGTCTTTGGCGAACACAGCGACGCCTCCCGATTGACGATCTGCTGCCATTCCTCCGGCTTGATCTCCTCCGGTTTGCGCTTCATAACAGCCTGAAAGCGGCTTTTCTGAACTGTACGATAGCCCCGAATGGTTGACGGAGAGAGCACATTGCTTTTGCTCTCAATGTAACGATCGATCAGGGCGGTAAGTGTACAGCCTGTCGGCCGGCTCTGCTCCGCGACGGCTAAGCTCCCTTTCTCCAGCTTATACGCTGCCTTTACGACGGTCGCCCTGTTGACGCATGATCTGCGGTCCGGGTCCGTTATGCAGATGCTTTTTCCACCCAGCCGCAGCTGGATGAACCATCTTCCCGATGGGAGTCTTCTCGGCTTTGGTACGTGCATTTTCTTTCTCCTTCTCTGTTGCGAAATTTGTCGAACAACAACACTATATAAATGAAAATGCGCGCCTTTTCTTTTCAATCGCTAATAAAAATGCTAACGCTTTTGAAAACTGCCTGAAAATACTGGGACAAAATGCGGGTTCAAGTCCCGCCTCGCGCACCAAGCAGAAAACCCTTGAAAACGTAGTGTTTTCAAGGGTTTTGTTGCGTCTATGGGCAGGCGTTTTCCCCTTACAGAGTTTTTAAGCCTTTTTTGCCGCCTGAATACCCTCTATGAAGCTGTCCATGCGACGGGCACTTTCCTGTCTCATTTTCTCAGTTACATGAGCGTAAGTGTCCAGCGTGAATGCCGCTGTGTGGTGGCCTAAATTCTCCTGCACTGTCTTGATGTCATCGCCGGAGCGGAGCGCGACAACTGCGTAGCTGTGTCTCAGATCGTGAAAACGGGCGGCGGGAACGCCGGCAGCCGCAGCCAGCTTTTTGAAATGCAGATAGACAGTCTGAGCGCAGAGATTCCGTCCGAAAGCATTTGTAAAGACAAGGTTGAGCGGGTTGCTCCACGCAGGCCCCGCCTTTAGGCGCTGCTCATACTGTGTTTTCCGCTGATTGGTCAAAATCTGCATGACATAGCTTGCTGGTGCGATGATGCGCGTCTTTCCGTTTTTGGTCGGAGCAAGGATGTACTCGCCGCCGGTGGCGCGGACTTTCTGAAGCTGCTGCTTTATGGTGATTGTTCCGCCTTTGAAGTCGATGCAATCCCAAGTTAGACCCAGCACCTCCCCCTCGCGCATTCCCGTGAACAGCGTGGTGACATATACCGCTTCATACTCACAGCCTTTGACAACGTCAAGAAACGAGATCATTTCATCGTCTGCGAGAGGCTTTATTTCCGTTTTCTGTACTTTGGGAAGATCCGGCTTGTCAGCGGGGTTGTGCCGGATGTAACCAAGCGAAACGGCTTTTTCAAGAGCTTTGTGCAAAGTGCCGTGAACATTCTTCTTTGATTTTGCGGATAGCGGCTTGTTGGTGCGCTTATTGGTCAGGTTGTTATAGAGCCGCTGCACGTCAACGGCGGTCAGCTCAGAGAGCCGCAGCGCACCGACAGCGGGCTTGATATGCTGCTTGATATTCGCTTTGTAGCTTTCGACCGTGCGAGGCTTTACACTGTTCAGATACTCTGTTGCCCACGTGTCGAGCCATTGCCCGACGGTCATTTTCGATGGCTCAAAATAGTCTCCGTCATTGACGGCGACAGCGGCGGCCTGCATTTTCTCGCGCACCTCTTTTTGTGTCTTGCCTGAGAAGCTGCGTCGGAGCTGCTTGCCTGTACCGGGATCGCGCCCAACGGTGACACGCGCCTCCCAGAAGGTATATTCTTTCCCATTCCGCATGACGGTCTTCTTGCGGATGTTGCCCGCTCCTTGTGCAGCGCGGGTGCTTTTCTTTCTCGGCATTGCATTTTCCTCCTATATCGTGTTAAGATATAGGGGCAGTAGGCCGTGCAAGTTTACTGCCCCTTATAACCGTCCTCGGTGTTGGTAGCACCGGGGGCGGTTTT
>CAKSWM010000209.1 GCA_934511545.1 uncultured Oscillospiraceae bacterium
GGCGGAATCGTTTATCGAGAGCATATCCTCACGGTACATAAGGACCGCGGTCGACTGGGACAGCGGGACATGTGACTTCAACAACGACACTTTTATCGCCATTTTGGAGGCCGGTAAAAGGATAAAGGAAAACCCGGAACCGAATGACCCAAGCATGCAGGACTTTACTTACGGCCCTGTCAGAGTTGCGAAAGGCACTCTGGTCATGGCAATGTCCTACTGCAATACTGTCGGAAAGCTGGCGTTTGAAGAATTGATGGCCGGAGAAAAGCTGAGCTTTATCGGCTGGCCCTCAGTTGACGGCAGCTGCGGCTCCGATATATATCCATACAAGACCTTTGCGGCATTCTCCGCAAGCGAGCACAAAGACGGATGCTGGGAATTTCTGAAATTCATGATGCTCGATTATCTGATAGATAACGACAACGGATTTATGCCAATGTACCGGCCAATGCTTGACCGGCAAATTGACGAAGCCAAAGCGGAAGCCCCCCGCGGCGGCGCAAAAATGGACGATGAGGACGTGGAACGGTTTCTCGATCTGCTCGGACATGTCGAAAATGTTGCGTTTTATGATCAGACCATCCTTGGAATAATCGCAGAGGAAGCCGCTGCCTATCTTGCCGGTGACTGCTCTGCGGAGAAGGCGGTGGAAAATGTCCAGTCCCGGGTCAGTCTTTATATAGGTGAACAGAGCTGACAGCTCTGTTCACTTTCCCGGAAGTATGTCCAAGACCCCGTAAATCAACAGTGCAGAGGTGATTTATATGAAAAGGTATGCCCCGCTCAAAACAGTATAATGGAGCTGCTTTATTTCGGCTCTGCTGGTTATCTGCACAATACTCAGAATATGGGGTCTGATAAAGCTCCTTGCCGATAAATCCCGCAGTAACGCAAAAAACGATTGAGCATAGCTTTATTCTCTCCTTCTCGATCCCGCGCGGCAAGCCCCGGGGGTCTCCCACCCCGGGGCTCAATTTTTAACCGGGTTGTCGTAACATATCGTCAGACTTCACAACGCATTGTGTATAACAAAAGCGCGCCCGTTTTGTCTGTTTGTCCAAATTTTCCGTGGAAATATAAAGCAGATTTGACTACATATATAAAATATGATATCCTAAATATAACAGCAAGCCCTTAAAGTTTCTAAACTTACCATATATAGAGGGGGTTATACCAATGGGATCATCATTTATTAAGCAAATAACATCATTTTACTTGCATTAAAAACCAGTCACATCACAGGAAAAGAAGTTGTCAACTATTACTTTGTCTTTCATGTTTCCTTTTGTCCGGATGCTCGGGCAGCAAGCAGCAGTCCTATCAGAAAATTGAAATAGGACCCTTTCAGAGCTACGAAATAGACGAAAACGGCACTCTGTGGGGCTGCGGGACCTATCCGGGAGCGCGCACGGAGAACAACGTTGTTTCGGAGCCGCAGAAGCTGATGGACAATGTCAGATCCATAAGCGCCGAGGGTCTGAGACTGATGGTCGTGGATAAAAGCGGCAATCTTTATGATTGGGGACGCACCAATTCCAAGAGGCTCTCAGGCTCGATATTCCTTGAAACGCGGCCTGTCAAATTGATGGACGGAGTTGGCAAAGTCTTTGCAAGCGACGCACGCGCGCTTATAATTAAATCGGACGGCTCGCTGTGGTGGTGGGTCCCCAGCTCTTTTGAGGAGTTCATAACCGAGCCGCAGGAGCTGATGAAAAACGTTGTGTTCGCCGCCGCAGGCGACGAAGTGCTCGCGGCGATCTCCGGCGACGGAAAGCTCTGGCGCTGGGACGACCCCTCTGCCGACGCCACGCTGGCAGCCGAAAACATCGCCTTTGCAGCCATTGACACCGTGCCCGGAAACGGCGTTGTGGTTTACATAACCAGGGACGGCGAACTGTGGTCCGACAGCTATGACTTTGAAACAGGCACTCCGGCAGCAACCCCCGTCAAGCTGCTTGACAACGCAAAGGAAGCCGCGCTTTGCGGCGGAAACCTGATCGCGCTGGACAGCGACGGAGTTCTCCACGGCTGGGGAAGCAACGATCTTTTCACCCTGTCCGGTTGCGACGTCATTCACACCAAATAGGCCGCGCAGCAAAAACGCCCGCACCGGTCTTCACAGTGCGCCGGCGTAAGATACTTCAAGGAGGAATCGATTTGAGAAAAAGAATAATTCCCATTTCCTGTGTCGTTCTGGTGCTCATATTGCTCGTATGCATTCTTCCTTTCCCGCAGCGCATCAACAAAACGCTTTCCGGAATACGCTGGCAGGCCGATAACTCGGTATGCTCGGACACGGAGCTGAGCATCAAAGGCTGGTACTTCCGCTATCTTGTACGCGACAGCAAAAACCGCTTTGAGGGCGCCATGATACGCGATGGACACGAGATCGACATCAAGCTGCTGCCTCTGCACGATATTATAGGTATGGACAGCAAATACGGAGTCGGGATATTCTATGACCCCGATACGAATCGAATGGCCTCCATCGGCCCTGTTTATGTTCTCGGCGCCTTCGATAAGGTCTTTATTGAAGATGATCCGAACCTGCTGTCGTTCCCCGCGGAAACGCGGGACGAAGCGCTGTCTCTTGCGGACGAAATAGGTCTGAACGACTATTCATAATTTCCCCCATACACAAGCTCCGGGGCAATTTGCCCCTTATGCATGGTGCAGAAAACAAACGGGACCTGTGCAAAGAAGCACAGGTCCCGTATTTATTTGGTCTTTCAGATGCAGTACTGCTCAAGATATTTCTTCGACAGGCGCAGGCTGTCGAGAATGCGCTCGCGGCTGCCCTCAAACGCACGGTCCT
>CAKSWM010000210.1 GCA_934511545.1 uncultured Oscillospiraceae bacterium
CTCTCGGACGCCTTGCCGGCGACTATAAAAATATCTCCCCGCCGCAGCGGAGAGAAAGCGAAGGTCAGACATCCCCCGGGGATGCCTGACCATTGTTTTATCAGAGCTTTGCCATATAGTCGCCGGCAAGGCGTCCGAGAGTGAGCGCCATGCCGATGGAAACGCCGCCGATGGGGCAGACGTACTGCATGCCGAAGCGGTTGCCGCAGCAGTTGCCGGATGCAAACAGCCCGGGTATCGGTTCGAGTCTTGCGTTGAGCACCTGCTGATCGTCGTTGGTCCACAGACCGCCGCAGGTCCATCCGCCGCCGCCGACTGGATAACGCTTCTCGCTCACCATGCCGTAGAACGGGGGCTGGACGATCGGAAGCATAAGGTGCGGGTCCTTTGCAAATTCCTCATCACGCCCGGTAACGCACATTTCGTTGTATCGCTTGATCGTGGAAATGAAGTTTGCCTTTGCCTCGCCCTCATAGCCGAGGTAATCGGCAAGATCAGCAAGGTTATATGCGGCATAGATCTTCATGGACATACCGCCGATGGGGGGCATGAAATCGCCGCCCTCAGGACCTTTTGCAGGGGCTTCGGCCAGCGCTTTGATGATGGCTCCATAGAAATGCTCGGGTCCGGTCGGGTCAAGCGCGCCGTGATCAAGCCCCTCACGGTCAAGCTGATCTTTCCAGTTCGCGTCCCAAACGCAGGCATATTTACCGTAGGGCTGCATATTGCCCTGAATGCGTGCGAATATGTTGCCCTCGTCGCCGAAGCGTTTGCCAAATGCGTTCATGGTGAGCCAACCAGCCGTCGATCCGAGAACGCCCGGAGGTCCGGCCATCGGACCGCCGCCGGCCAGAGGCCGCGGCTCGAGACGCCCGCCGGCCCACACACCCATCTGGATCCCGCGGCCGTCCCAGGTGTTGGAGCGGATACGCCCTTCGGGGTCGCAGAGATCCGCGCCTTCAACGCAGAGCTCCCTGACCATTTCCTCGTTGGCGCCGAAGTCGCCTGCGGCGAGGAGAACACCTTTTCCAGCTTTATAGTGTATGTAGGTCTCAACGTTTCTGTCGGAGATGTCGCGCGCGACAACGCCGGTCACGCGTCCGTCCTCCATAGTCAGATATTGGGCATCCTGCTGCCAGAAGAAACGGGCGCCAAGACCGATGGCGTAGGCCTGGTTCTGCTTGACGGCGACGGGAAGCTCAAGCTCCGGGTGATCGTCGTTGCGGAAAATACAGGTGCCGACAAAGCCGACCTGACCGTTGATGTCCGCTTTGGCGTTCTTCGGGGGATGGTTCATAAAGAAATATGCGTTGTCAATTATTTTCTGCTCGACCGGCTCAATGAACCAGTCCAGAGCCGCGCCGGAGTTTTTTGCAAACTTCATGACCAGCGCGGGATTTGAGCGGTTGAGCGTGCGGCGCTGCCACTCTCTGACCAGGTCGAGGGGATCATATTCCGGGATCCCGCGGGAGAGGGCAAGCTTGGAGTTTAGGGTGCCTATTTCGAAGCCAAGCACCCACTGCTGTTTGTCCTTCTGCTTGTCGATGCAGATAACGGAAGCTCCGGCTTCCGCTGCGGCACGGGCTGCGGCGGTACCGGCGTGACCTGCGCCGATAACAATGACGTCAGCCTCGAGGGTTTTTGAAATCTTCTCCTCTGCGATGGGTTCGGGAGGGATTCTCCAGCTGGACTCTGCCATGGCATTTGTCTCCTTTTCTAAACATAATATGACAATAGTGCTCAAAATGATGCGGCGGTTCGCATAAAAATTATAGCATGTTGACCAAAACGCGTCAATGAATTGTTACCGCTTTGTAATCGAGATGGCAAAAATCCGCACAAAAAACGCCATGGTCATAATTCAGGCCATGACGTTTTTCAAAGTAATATGTATTTTATGAGCAGCAGCAGGATCACGCCCGGTACGCCCAGGACCCCGGTTATGATGGCGTTAAACCAGTTGACGCCGAGGCTGATGCCGATGAATGAGCCGAGAAAATTCAATATCAAAAGTCCGACAAAGCCGATCAGCGCATTCAGCAGCAATTTTAGCGCCCATTTGATCGGACGCTTCAGCAGTTTGAAAAGCAGCCACAGCATACCGAGAGCTGCCGATATCATCAGAATAAAAACAAACATATATAAACCTCCGGTCATTGAAACAGGTGCTTGAGGTTTTGAAATGCGTGGTCATATCTTGCCCGCAGAGCACTGATCTCATAGATGTACGCCTCGGTCAGAGCGGGGTCGGTCTCGCTGTTAAAATTTGAGTATGCACATTCAAGCTCACGTTGTATGGCGGAGATCGCGTCCTTCTGCTTTTTGAGCTCTGCCTCACGTGCCCGGCGCAGTTTTCTTTTTTCTGACATGTTAAGCTCCGTTCGATTTGAATTTGATGCCATGCCGATCGATGGTAACTATATTGTATTCAAAACATCTCACGGATAATCACGATGCGGAAAAATTTTCATGCATATAAAGAGCCGCTGCGCGCCATAATAGACTCGGACACAGAAAAGAGCGGCCGGACGGGCGGGAAGCCCAAGACCGGTGCCGATGCTGAAAAAGCATGTTTGGCGAAAGGTCCCGGCTTGCTGCGCTAAAGGCATATCCCGAGGGTGATATTGGATATGTTAGCGCAGAATGCTCTGGGTGTCAAGTGAAGAGGCACCTTTGCGAAAGTAGGGGAGGCCTGCGACGCGGCGGAGACGACTCAAAAGTCGTCTCCGCTTTTGCTGGTTATTATATTAATGCAGGAGTTAATGATGTGTTACCTTGAGTAATAACGGTCGAGCGCTTCCTGGTAGAGCTCTATAC
>CAKSWM010000211.1 GCA_934511545.1 uncultured Oscillospiraceae bacterium
GCATACACGGCTTCGGCTACTCGATCGCAAACACGCCTATCTCCGCCGCAACAATGGATACCTGCCCGCCTGAAAAGCAGAAACGCGCCTCCGGCCTTTTCTATCTCCCCTCCGCAGTCTCGATCTCGATTTCCGGCATGATCTCCGTTGCCTTTGCCGGACACGGAAAGTTCACCGAGTTCTACATACTGGCAGGCTCCATCCTCATCGTCGGCGGCATACTTGCCCTTGCCTGCAGCTATGAAAAGCTGGTCGACTTCCGCGCAAAGAAGGAAGAAGGCTCCGAAACATATCGCGGAATTTCAAAGTTTTTTGACACATGCGCGATCCCCGCAGCCGTTCTTTCCGTCATCGGGTGCCTGTCCACTGCTTTTGTAAACTGCTTTATCCTCCTCTATGCACAGGAGCGCGGTTTTCAGAACACCGGACTGTTTTTCACCATCGCAGCGGTCGTCATGCTGTGCATGAACCTGTCCGTCGATATGATACTTAACAGGATCTCAGAGGTAAAAGCGCTTATAATAGCATTTGCGGTGTTGATCCTCGGCTATCTTCTCCTCGCTCTGACCGAATCTTCCGCCGCATATTACTTCCTTGGCGGCTGCTACGGAGCCTTCTTCGGGCTGGCCTTCCCCATCTTCTATTCCCTGGCGCTGCGTGACGCGCTTCCCGAGCGCCGCGGAGCCGCAAGCGGCACCGTTCTGGTCGCAAACGACATCGGGATCGGCATCGGTTCCGCAGTCTGGGGATATGTCCTCGGCCTTGTCGGATACAGGGTCAGCATAATCCTGGTCGCGGCTGTTCTTGTTCCCGGTATAATATATGCATGGCTGCACTACGGCAGAGCAAAAAAACTGAACTGACAAACAAAACGGCCATCCCGAAAAAATCGGGATGGCCGTTTCCGTTTTTATCTTCAGGCTCTTGCAGCCGCCTCTCCGGCAAGCCGTCCGGTATTGACAGCAAAGCCGAATGCATGGCCGCTCATAGTCATATTGTAGACGTCCGCATCGAGTCCGCCGACATCGGTTCCTGCGATATAGAGGTTTCCGACGGGCGTACGATCGGCCTTGAGAGCCTCAAAGTCCGTATTCGTCCGGATACCGCCGTGCGTTGCGATCATGATAACGTAATACGGTCCGCCCTCTATGGCGATCATGTCCCGGCGGGACTTACCGAAGTATTCATCATATCCGTGCAGGCAGGAGTTATTGTATTCCTCAACGGTCGCTCTGAGCTTCCCGGCAGGCACTCCCATATACTCCGCGATGACCTCAAGGCTGTCGGAGATGCACAGCAGTCCGGCGTCGATCTTCTTCTGAACGGTCTTTTCCATGCGCGACTCCGCTTCCGCAGGAATGGAAATACGCTCGAGCGGGCTTCTGGGAGTTACTAGCGCGCGGTCATACAGCTCTTTGTTGAAGAAAACATATACGATACCGTTCTTCTGGCGGGAGCTTGCGTTCGCAACGTTCACAAAATTATCCACGTCGCTTTCGTTGCAGTACCGCTCGCCGTCCGCGTTGAGCCAGATGTTGAACGGCTTTCCAAGCAGCAGCCCGATCTCGTTTCCATCCACCATTTTAGGCGCGCCCATCTCCATGGCAAAGTTGCCCTCGACCTCGGCGCCCGCCTCAAGCGCCATCAGTATGCCCTCGCCCTTGTAGCGCATGCCGTGCATATGTATAAAGTTGTCGGGATTATACTTTGGGAAGAACTTTGCGATCAGCTCCTCATTTCCCGCGAACCCGCCGGCACACAGGATGACCTTTCCTGCCTCGACACTGACGGCCTCGCCCTGTGCGTTCTCCGCGATAACGCCGCAGGCCCTTCCCTGCTCGTCGAGCATGAGCTTTTTGGCTCTTGTGCGCAGCATATATTCAACACCCAGCGCGCTTGCGCGTTTTTCCATCGCATTCATGACCGTGGTGCCCGTCGTCACCGGAGGCGCAACAATGTGGAACACCTCTGGGGCCTGGTTCGGCGTGTGGTGAATTACCTGTTCAAAATGAACTCCCATATTCTCAAGCCACGCGATCGTATCTCCGGTCTTGTCTATTATCTTGCGGACGAGACGCGCGTCCAGCTTCCAGTGGGAATACTCCATGCAGGAACGGAAGGCTTCCTCTGTAGAAGTATATATCAGGCTTCTGCGCTGTACCGGACTGTCCACGCCATAGATTCCCATGGGGAAAATGCCGTTGCCGCCGACCTTGGGATTTGCCTCGATGACCATAACGGAAGCGCCGTTCTCCGCCGCCGCAATGGCCGCCGCCATGCCGGAAGCTCCGCCGCCGACTATCGCGATGTCATATTTCTTCATTGGTCTATTCTCCTTCATATCCAATATTACCACCGTTTGACAAGCACAGACACTGTTTTGACAGGCAGAAGGATGCGCTGTCAGGTATGTCTTTCTGCCCTTGTCAAACAATGGTATGCTTTTTGCATATGATACCATGCAGTAATTGCATAGTCAATGCAATACGCCGTTCGGATTATGGACCGTACTGAAGCGATTACATCAAAACAGAGCGGAAACGCTTTCAGGCGTCTCTGCCCCAACGGTTTTCAAAACCGCTCTGATTTCTGATATCATAACACGGCATTTAAAAGAGTAAGCAGGAGATCATTTAATTCCGATCTCCCGCTTATTCTTCATTGTTCGCTTTTCCAACGATATCGCCGACTCCGTTGAGCACCAGCCGCGGGCGGTACGGGAACTTTTTGATATCACCTCTGCTTGTCACGCCGGAAAGCACCAGAACGGTGTCAAGTCCCGTTTCGAT
>CAKSWM010000212.1 GCA_934511545.1 uncultured Oscillospiraceae bacterium
GTCTATAAGAAGCCTGGTCTGCTCCACTTCAAGCTCCGAAAGTCTGCGCTCAAGCGCAACGCTGTTTTCCGAGACTGACGTAAGGCGTATGTAGGACATCAGCATAAACACCATAAAAACCGCAACGCAGGCAAAGCCTATGATCGAGAACGGCGCTATCGCCTGTGATGATGCACGGGCGGCAGTCACGGTTCCGGCAGCGCTCTGCTCCTCCACGCGCGGCGGCGCGGCTGTTTCCAGCTCTCTTTCAATCGGAAGCTGTTCGACAAAGTCCCTGCTTCCGAGATCATATGCAACGCTTCCATAGACGAATTCCTGTCCGTATGCTCCTGCTGTGTTGTTCAAAAGGTACCTCCCGGGGTCCCACCCCATATTCTCGGCCTCAGACCCTCTCGGC
Source organism: uncultured Oscillospiraceae bacterium (assembly GCA_934511545.1). GTDB lineage: Bacteria > Bacillota > Clostridia > Oscillospirales > Oscillospiraceae > CAKSXP01. The sequence goes on from CAKSWM010000212.1 coordinate 398, forward strand.
GACCCGAAGCTTTGCGCTTCGGGAACGCGGGTTTTCGGCAAGCTCTTCCGCCGACGCGGTTATCGGTTTTCGTGTGACGCTTTTCAGCGTCTGTACAAATCCGCAGGTGCATACCGGGAAATCCCGCGGGCAGGTGCATCCCTTTTCACGCGAATTGATGGCATTTTTAACGATCCTGTCCTCGAGCGAATGAAAGCTGATGACCGCCAGCCTTCCTCCGGTGTTCAGCCTGTCAGCCGCCACCTCCATCATTTCGGATATGGCCTCCAGCTCGCCGTTGACAGCGATCCTGATCGCCTGAAAGCTTCTTTTCGCCGGGTGCTGCTTTTCCCGCAGAGCCGCGCCCGGCATTGCTCCGCGTATTATGTCCGCCAGTTCAAGCGTCGTTTCTATCGGCGCCTGAGTTCTTTTTTCACATATCGCCGAGGCTATCCTAGGGGCATATCGCTCCTCGCCGTAGTCGAAAAGTATTCGTTTGAGCTTGTCCTCCGGCCAGGTGTTGACGATCTCCCGGGCAGTAAGTCCGGACTGCTCGTCCATTCTCATGTCCAGCGGAGCGTCGGCCATGTATGAAAAGCCGCGCTCAGCCTCGTCGAGCTGCGGAGATGAAACGCCGAGATCAAAAAGCATCCCATCGACAAGTGATACTCCCTGGCTGTCAAGAATAGACGCGATATCCGCAAAGTTGCCGTGTACAAAGCTTATCACGCCGGCATAGTCCCGGAGCCTTTCTCCGGCCCGTACAAGCGCGCGGCTGTCCCTGTCAATGGCTATCAGCCGGCCTGTCGTCAGGCGCTTGGCGATTTCAAGCGAGTGTCCCCCGCCGCCGAGAGTACCGTCAACATATATGCCGTCCGGCTTTATATTGAGAGCCTCTATGCTCTCCTTCAGCAGGACCGAATAGTGTCTGTATTCCATCAGAAATTCAGTCCCTCCATAACAGCGGCTATGTTCTCCGGCGTCATCTCAAGCAGCGCCTGTGCATTCCATGCATCAGTGTCCCAGAACTCGGCATGATTGTTGCAGCCCACGACCGTCACGCTTTTGGTAAGTCCGGCGTAATCGCGCAAATTCTGCGGGATCAGGACTCTTCCCTGGCTGTCAAGCTCGCACTTCGCGGCGAAAGCGTACAGCGGTCGCATTCTTCGCTGGTCCTTGTAGGACATTGAATTCACCTTATCCGTAAACTCTTTCCAGCTTTCGGCACTGTATGCGGAGAGGCATTTATCCATTGAGAGCGTGACATAGAAGATATTTCCGAGCTCGTCCCGCAGCCTTGATGGAATGGAGAGACGTCCCTTGACATCCAGAGAATGAGTATATTCGCCTGTCATCGCCTCTCGCCTCCGCTTCATCCCGATTTAGGGCCTTGTTAATAATTTTGTGGGCATTTATCGCACTTTGCCCCACTTTGCCCCACATGCATTTCATATGATAACCCATGGGCAAAAAAAAATCAAGAGAAAATCGGCAGATTTTCTCTTGATATAATAAGCATTTTTTAAGAATTGCGGTCGCCCGGGACCATACAACAAAATATTGTGTTTCTCAGTCGATGTCCTCCGGTACGATCGTCTGGACCGGCGTTCCGGTACGGACATTCGCCGCGCTGCGGAAGCGCTGACGCGACTGTCTGATCTCATTGAGGGCGGCGGTCACAGCCTCTTCTGTGCGGCGCATGGTATCATCCACATATTCGTTTGCGGCGCGGCGCAGTTCGCGCGACTTATTTTCCGCGTTATTGATGAGCTCGCCGCTCTTGAGTTTTGCCGCTTTGACGATCTCCTGTTCATCAACCACAGCCTTTGCGTGTTCCTCGGCAGAGCGCTTCATCGCCTCGACCTCGCGGCGGGCAGAACTGATATACTCGTCGCGCGCAGCAACAAGGCGCTTCGCTTCCGCAATCTCAACAGGAAGCTGAGCTTTTATCTCATCGAGAATGTTAAGAACCGCGTCGCGCTCAATCATGCATTTTTCCTTGCCGAGGGGGACGCTCCACGCTTCGCTGACCATTGTATAGAGCATCTCGACCAGTTCGAGAACGTCCTGCTGATTATAGTTCTGATCCATATCTTTTCCTCCTATTTCCTGTTTCGAGATCTGTTCTCAACATCTTTAATTATTTCTCGGGGAACAAACTCGCTCAAATCAGCTCCGTACCGGGCCATTTCCTTGACAACGGACGAACTCAGATATGTATACTTTTCGCTCGCAGTCAGAAAGACGGTCTCGAGCTCCGGATTGATCTTTTTGTTGATAAGCGCCATCTGGAACTCGCTTTCAAAATCCGAAACCGCGCGCAGTCCCTTAACGATAACGGGCTTTTCAAAGCTGTGTGCATACTCGGCAAGAAGAATATCGG
>CAKSWM010000213.1 GCA_934511545.1 uncultured Oscillospiraceae bacterium
TATATTTTTGAGGTTATTCTCCTGCGCGCCGCGAATGATCAGCTTATGACCATTCCCCTTTCGCCGCTGTTCGGGTACAGGGATGCGTTTTGCGCCGGTAAGATACTGACCGGTGATCGATTTCTCGCAGGCGCATATATCGTCCAGCGTTCCGGCGCAGACTACTTCTCCGCCATGCACTCCGGCGCCGGGACCGATATCGACAATGTAGTCGGCTGCACGCATTGTGTCTTCATCATGTTCAACGACGATAAGCGTATTGCCTATGTCTCTGAGTTCCTTCAGCGTCTTGATCAGTTTTTCGTTATCGCGCTGGTGCAGTCCTATACTAGGCTCATCAAGAATATACAGAACGCCCATCAGCGACGAGCCGATTTGAGTTGCAAGCCTGATGCGCTGGCTTTCGCCGCCGGAGAGAGTTGCTGCGGCGCGGGAAAGTGATAGATACTGCAAGCCCACGCTTTGCAGAAATCCGAGCCGGCTCTTTATCTCCTTGATGATACGGTCGGCGATGATTTTCTCCTTTCCGGTCAGGTGGAGACCGCCAATAAATTTCAGCTCGTCAGTAACGGACATTCCGCAGAATTCCGCAATATTTATACCGCCGACAGTGACGGCCAGCACTTCCTTTTTCAGGCGCCTGCCGCCGCAGTCCGGGCATACGTGTTCAGACATGCATTCTTCGAGCTCGGCCCGCATTGCGGGACTCTGCGTTTCGCGATAGCGGCGTTCAATATTGTTTGCGATGCCTTCGAAGGGCTGTTTCAGAGTTCCCCTTCCTCTCGCCTGATCGTATTGCAGCGTGAGCTTTTCGCCTTTCGTTCCATAGAGGATTATATCAAGCACATCTTTTGAAAAGCTGCCGACAGGCTCCGTCAGACTGAAATGATATTTCTTTGCAAGGGCCTCAAAATACATTCTTGCAATACTGTCGGTCTTGATCCTTCCCCACCCCGAAGCACATATTGCCCCTTCGAAGATCGAAAGAGATGGGTTTGGGATTATGAGCTGCGGATCAACGACAAGCTGCGTTCCGAGACCTCCGCAGGTGGGACATGCGCCATATGGATTATTGAATGAAAACGCCCTGGGGGACAGCTCTTCGATAGAGATCCCGCAGTCGGGACAGGAGTAGCTCTGTGAAAAGAGCATCTCTCTGCCCTCTTCGGGTATGTCGACAATAACCAATCCGCCGGTCAGCGATGACGCGGTTTCGATCGAGCCTGTAAGCCTTGGGCCAAGATCACCGCGGATCACCAGTCTGTCCACGACTATTTCGATGTTATGCTTCTTGTTCTTGTCAAGCTCTATTTTTTCGGTAAGATCAAATATATTTCCATCGACCCGGACGCGGACATATCCGGCGCGCGAGGCATCGTCAAACACCTTCTGGTGTTCGCCCTTTCTCGAACGGACGACGGGAGCGAGAATCTGTATCCTCGTTGCCTCGGGCAGTTCGAGGACCTGATCCACTATCTGGTCAATGGTCTGCTGCCTGATTTCCTTTCCGCAGACGGGGCAATGCGGGATCCCTATCCTTGCCCAGAGCAGACGGAGATAGTCGTATATTTCGGTCACGGTACCGACGGTGGAACGCGGATTGCGTGAAGTTGTTTTCTGGTCGATCGATATCGCAGGCGACAGGCCCTCAATGTAATCGAGATCAGGCTTGTTCATCTGACCGAGAAACTGCCGCGCATAAGACGACAGGCTTTCAACATATCGTCTCTGTCCCTCGGCATATATGGTGTCGAAAGCCAGACTGGATTTTCCGCTTCCAGACAAACCAGTGAAAACTACCAGCTTGTCGCGCGGTATCTCGAGATTTATATTTTTCAGGTTGTTTTCTCTTGCACCTTTAATGATGATTTTTTCTTGCATTTCCGGTTTTCCTCGTACATGTGTATAATCGCTTTATCTTTATATTATACAGCTTTTTCTCCGCTTTTACAATCAAAATCGCTCATCTTGCCGATAATATATCAGTCAGATCAAAAATACATCAATATATTGATATTTAATTATTGCGATGTTATAATATATTGGATTTTAAAGTAATAGATAGAATAATAGCGTTATATGGCATTTGGGGGAGACAAAAATGCTGACTCTCAGCATAATCTGCGGCGGACAAAAAGCAGAAACGATAGTTCCTGAGCGCTTTGGGAAAGATATTCTGAGCTTTGGTTCTGCCGACAATAACGATATCATAATTAAATCGCAATATGTTTCTCATTGCCATGGTTTTTTTATGGTGCGCGGCGGAGAAGTGACCATACAGGATAACAACAGCACAAATGGTCTTTATCTGAGCGGACAGAGAATATCCAACCTCCGTCTTTCGGATGGCATGACAATCAGGATCGATGACCCGATGACGCCGCGGGAAATGGGCGTCGTCATCATTGTCAGCGAAACGGAAAACAGAGAAACCTGGCACACATATTTGCTTGACGGAAAGCGAAGTGTCTCCATCGGGAGAAATGCCGATTGCGATATATGCCTTCCGCATATCGGAGTTTCAAGGGTCCACGCCAGAATAGTACGGGAAGCCGACGGCTGGTACATAATCGATAATAACAGCACAAACGGTATAGGCATAAACGGATACAGGCTGAACCGGCGGGCAAAGCTGCGCGAAAACGACGTTATCATCATAACAAACACAAAGCTCGTCTTCGGCGGCGGAAGAATATCATATCTTATCCCCGAAAACGGAATTGGCCTCGAC
>CAKSWM010000214.1 GCA_934511545.1 uncultured Oscillospiraceae bacterium
AAAGCCTGCCGATGAGGAAAGTCCGGGCTCCACAGGGCAAGGATAACGGGTAACGCCCGCCGAAGGCGACTTCAGGACAAGTGCAACAGAGATATACCGCCGTATCTTCGAGCCTAAACCATGTCAACTTTTATGCCCACACATTACAGGGCGAAGATGGTATTCAGGCTGTGGGTGCGGTAAGGGTGGAAAGGCGAGGTAAGAGCTCACCCGCTGGCATGGAAGTGTTTCAGCGCTGTAAACTCTATCCGGAGCAACACCGTGGAGGGGACATATCGGCCTGCCCGGCCGTCCCCGAGGAGGTGGCTTGAGCGTACCGGCAACGGTGCGCCTAGATAGATGGCTGTTCAAGACAGAACCCGGCTTACAGACCTGCTCGATTTTATCTGCTCGGGCGAAATGAATTCGCCCGGCATAATTCAAAAAGCCTTGCTTTAGCAGGGCTTTTTGAATTTACGCCCGCCCCAGGCGGGCGGCTTGCGCTGACCGCGCTTCGCTCATATCGTTTTTTTTATGACTTATTTTTTATCTGCTTGGGCGAAGTGAATTCGCCCGGCATAAACAAGCGCCCCGAAACTCTCAATGCGTTTCGGGGCGCTTATCATTTGATAGTCAGGGCGTTATATCGGGACCTTCCTCCGCGTATATCTCCGCAATGAAGGACGCCCAGTTTGTATATTCCTTTATGCAGTGGCCGAACAGCGAGCGCGGCGCGATCTCGGGGATGCTCTCCCCGTCGGGAACAAGCTTTATCACGTTTCCCTCATCGTCAACGCCATAGCCCATCCAGAAATGGGACACCATCGTAACGCCGCCGTCCTCCTCGATTATCTTGTGCGCCATAATGGCGGGCGTACTGCTTTTGCCGTTGCCGCAGACCATAGCCGTGCATCCCTCGCCGCCTATTTTGGACATGTCGAACCCAAGGTCAGAGGGCTTTTTGAAGCTTATTACCAGAGGATCGGCGCCAAGTCCTATATCCTCGAGGATCTCATGGTTGATCCCCCAGCTTTTCTCCTCCATGGGCACGTTGGGGTCAAGGATGTATTCGACGTTGTCCGCGCGGGCATAGTAGTGGTCGTCGTGATCCCAGAGCTTATAACGAAGGTCGGGGCCGACGCAGTGCCAGCCGAACCACCAATTGAACATATCCTTCGTCACGCCGGGCATGAACTGTGTGTTCGCAACAAAACCCGTGCCGTCCGGAGCAACGCAGAAGCCGGTTTTCAGATAGCCGGTCTCCCGGTCAAGGAAACGTCCACGTTCTGCGACAGGCATTGCCAGCGACGGGTCGGCGGGAGCGCCGTCGCGGATCCTGCACTTTTCCTCGGCAACCGGAGCGAGATCGCGGTAAAAGTATTTGACATAGGGAAGGTTTTTTTCCTGTTCGGTAAGCGGAACCATTATCTTTCCTCCTTGCGTAATTTCTGTTTGTGTATATTATACAGCTGTGATCGGGAAATGCAAAGATTATTTATGGCGATTATGCTTATTATTAAGGCGATTTTATATGTATTCAGCTAATATACAGATAAAACCCAAACTGTTATAATAATACTGGAGTTTTATAACGTAGAGCTTCGCGCCGGGAGGTATCTATGGCTAAAAAGAGCTTAGCATTACTGCTGATTATCGTTTTTCTTTCCGCAGCCTTTGGCTGTAAGCAGAAAGAATGCCGGGACTGGCTTGACAATCTGTACTCCGACAGGACCATTGAGGAAAACCCGCAATATGTCTTTCTCAGCGAATATCCCTCCGGATGCATCCTGCGTTTTGACAAGGACAGCGGGGAGATATGCGTATTTGTTTCCGGCTGTCAGGCAGGGTCGCTACTTCTGCTGGGAGACAGGCTGTATTTTGTCGACGAAGGCAGGCGCATATGCCACGCGGACATACACAGCGGGATAGTGACGGCCGACTTTGAAAACGGGGACGCCGTGCACGAGCTGCTGATCCCGTATAACGGAGACGTTTATTTCGAAACAGAGGACAGTTCCGGAAACACAAAGCTGTGCAGGCTTGAAGAAGGCGGTGCACATCCCACGGGCTTCACAGAGCCGCTTGGGCACGGCAGGCTGATCGCATACACCGGCGGATGGATATACTACCATGACCGCGACGGCGGCACAAGCCGGGTCCGCCCGGACGGCAGCGGTACCGGGAAGGTTGCGGACTCTTCCCAGTTCTTCTCCGCGGCTTCACGGGACGGATACTATTACGGCACGGAGGACGGCCTGTTCTTCAGCAGAGGAAGCGGAGAGCCTGTGCCGCAGGAAAACAGGGTCCTGTGGGATAACGGCGAATATGTTTATTATTCTTCCGACAGCGTTCTCAGGCGGCAGAACGCAGACGGCAAAACCGAGGATGTTCTGCTTCTGAAAAGCGGACTGGGAATACCTTCCCTGACCTCGGACGTATCGCCGGAGCTTCTCTTCGCCGGCGGCTGGGTCTTTTTCTGGTCAACGAACGGAAAACTTACCGGGGAGCAATGTTGCCCGGCGCTTCAGTCCTTCTCAGACAGCGCCGTTTTCCATCTCTATGCCGTTCGCTCCGACGGCAGCGAGCTGATTCAGCTATGGCACAGCTGAGCAAAACCGCAAGCCATTGAAAAGCAAAGAAAAAATCTTGGAACCATTGGCTTAACAGTGATAAGGAAGTAATTCTAATTTTTACTGTTGGCTGACAGATTCGGGTGTGCAGGGCAACCGT
>CAKSWM010000215.1 GCA_934511545.1 uncultured Oscillospiraceae bacterium
CGACCCAGGTCGTAAGCGAAATCCTCGTTGCGGAGACCGTGATAGTCGGCGCGGTACCGGATACTTATTTGAACTTGGAGCTGGATGATGGATATTCGACAGGAAATTGAACAACTCAGAAAGACGATAGCCGGGCACAGCAAAGCGTATTATGATGACGACGCTCCCACGATCTCCGACTTTGAATATGACGCGCTCATGAACAGGCTGATAGAGCTTGAGAGCGCCGCCCCGGAGCTTATAACTCCGGACTCACCGACACAGAAGGTCGGCGGAACGGTCAAAAACGGGTTTGCTCCCGTTGTGCATGAGGTCCCGCTTGAGAGCCTTGCGGATGTGTTTTCCTATGAGGAGCTCCGCGCGTTCGGGCAGAGAATGGACGAGGCGCTGTCCGGGGAACATGTGTATGTCGTCGAGCCCAAGATCGACGGACTTTCGGTCTCTCTGGAATATGAAAACGGCTCTTTTGTGCGCGGTGCAACAAGAGGGGACGGAGTAACGGGCGAGGATGTGACTGAAAACCTGAAAACCATACGCTCGCTCCCGCGGAAACTGAAAAATGCCCCTGATAAGATAACTGTCAGGGGAGAGGTATATATGTCCCGCGGCGTTTTTGCGGAACTCAACTCAATCCGCGAGATAAAAGGTGAAAAGCTTCTTGCAAATCCGCGCAACGCCGCTGCGGGCTCACTGCGCCAGCTCGACCCGCGCATTGCCCGCGAACGCAGGCTGGACCTGATAGTTTTCAACATTCAGACCGCGTCGAGCGAGTACGAGACACATTATGAAACGCTTGAGGCCCTGAAGAGCATGGGCTTTGACGTGGTACCGCATCTGCGGGCCCAAAATATGGATGAATGCTGCCGCTTCGTTGAGGAGGTAGGCGACGGAAGAGAAAATTATCCGTTTGACATCGATGGCGCAGTCGTAAAGATTAACTCCCTTGCCCAGCGGAAAACGCTTGGAAGCACGGCAAAAGCGCCGCGCTGGGCCGTTGCTTATAAGTTCCCGCCAGAAAAGAAGGAGAGCGTCGTCGAGGACATTGTTGTGCAGGTCGGAAGGACGGGCGTGCTGACGCCTAAGGCGGTCGTGAGCCCCGTGCGTCTTGCCGGTACGACGGTCACAAATGCTACGCTTCACAACCAGGATTTTATTGATAATCTTGATATTCGCATAGGCGATACGGTGCTGATACAGAAGGCTGGGGAAATAATCCCGGAGGTACTGGACGTCATCAAGAGCAAACGCCCGGAGGGGACCGTGCCCTATAAGTTGCCGGGATTCTGTCCCGAGTGCGGCTCGCCGGTAGAGCGGGACGCCGACGGCGCGGCGATGCGATGTACAGGTCTTGAATGTCCGGCGCAGAGACTGCGGAATATAGCGCATTTTGCCTCGCGTGAGGCGATGGACATCGAAGGACTTGGAATTTCGGTCGTTCAGTCGCTGACGGATAACGGTCTGATATCCTCACCTGCCGATCTGTATTATCTCGAACCGGATCCGGTAGCGGCGCTTGACCGGATGGGCAAAAAGTCATCCGAAAACCTGATCGCGGCCATACGGGCCAGCAAAGATCGCGGGCTGGCACGGCTTCTGTGCGCCTTCGGTATAAGACAGGTTGGGCAGAAAGCCGCAAAGGTGCTGGCTCAGAATTATAATTCGCTGGACGCTTTGATGCTGGCAACCAGGGAGGAACTGACAACGATACCGGATATCGGTCCTGTCACTGCGGGATATATCGCCGAGTGGTTTGAAAACCCGCAGTCGATGCATCAGATAAAGCTTTTGAGGGACGCCGGCGTAAGCTTTGAAAGCAGGGAAGAGACCAGGGACAACCGGTTTCTGGGAATGATCTTCGTTCTGACCGGGACTCTGCCCACGATGACGAGGGACGAAGCAAGTGAGATTATCGAGAGCTTCGGCGGGAAAACATCCTCTTCCGTGTCGAAAAAAACCAGCTATGTGCTTGCCGGAGACAGCGCCGGATCGAAACTGAAAAAGGCAAATGATCTGGGAATACGGGTCATAGACGAGACTGAATTTTTGAAAATGACGGAATGAAAAAATGGCTTCGATTTTATAATCGGAGCCATTTTACTGTTATGGATAAAAAAACAAAAAGTTATGCATAACGGGTATAATTTATTTGTCGGGATTGTATAAAAAGTATAAAGAGCATAGTAAATATGACCAAAAAGTTTTTTTAACATTGACATGTTGATATATGAAATATATAATTCAGTCAACGGTATTGAACAGTAGCGACGTTGAATGCCGACAGAGTGTAAACCGCTGAACATGCGGAAAGTTGAAAGGAGATCAAAGATGAAACTCACAAAGATTCTTGCGCTTCTGCTCGCTGTCGTGATGATAGTTGCGATGGCCGCAGGCTGCGGAAGCAAAGGAGAGACCCCGTCCGATGCTCCCGCAGACAACCCGGCAACAGATGCCCCGGCACAGCCCGCCGCAGATCCCCCCGATACCCCCGTGGATACTTCCGACGAGCCGGCCGAGGTCAGTCTCCCGCTCGTGGACGAGACTGTCAGTTTCGACATGCTCTATCCTCTGGAGCCGTTTACGATGCCCTATGGCTTGACGGGCGAGGATATCATTAACTTCCAGTATATGGAGGAAGTGACAAATGTTCATTTTGAACTAAACGCAATTTCTTTCCTTCAGGTTTCTGATACCTTCAACATTATGAT
>CAKSWM010000216.1 GCA_934511545.1 uncultured Oscillospiraceae bacterium
GGTCCCCTGTTTTACGAGCGTCTGCACGCTTCGAGAGCGCACAGGCCGGTAGCAGTATCCGGCCTGGCAGAAACGGCAACCGCGGATACACCCGCGAAAAACCTCAACGCTGACACGGTCGTGCACGACCTCTGTTGAGGGAACTACCGGAGCGACGGGAAACGGGCAGTTTTCAAAATCCTCGATGATACGCTTTGTGACTGTTTCAGGCGCGCCGTCGAGGGGCTTTATCGCGCAGATAGTCCCGTCTTCGCCGTACTCCTCGGTGTACAGTGAAGGGACATATATGCCGCCGATCCCGGAGGCCTTTTGCAAAAAAGCCTTTTTGCTCCACCCTTCCGCCTTCGCTGTCTTGAACAGCTCCAGCAGCTCGCAGTTTACTTCCTCTCCCTCGCCGATTATCATGACGTCTATAAACGCCGACATGGGGCCGGGGTTGCAGAAGGCGGTACCGCCGCCTATGACAAGGGGCGTAAGCTCCGTCCTCTCGCTGCATCGTTTGGGAACACCCGCAAGGTCGAGCATGTTCAGCACATTCGTATATGCCATCTCATATCCGACGGAAAATGCCAATATGTCAAATTCGCTTATCGGGTCTCCGCTTTCAAGCGCATAAAGAGGCAATCCCGCCTTGCGCATCTCTTCCTCCATATCGAACCACGGCGCAAAAACCCGCTCGCACCATACGCCCTTTACGCCGTTCATTACGGAATACAGTATCTTCATGCCAAGGTTTGACATGCCAATCTCGTATGTATCCGGAAAGCAGAAGGCCAAGCGCACGGAAACCTCGTCCTTGTTTTTGATTATCTGATTATATTCACCGCCGGTATACCTTGCGGGTTTCTGAACCCGCGGCAGAATACGCTTTAATCTTTTGTCCATATTCGCTCCATAACATGCCGATGTGTTGTCGGCGTGATTTTTGATTCATTTTACAATACCCAAAGATATTTTACAAGAATATAATGACAGCCAGACGCCGGATAGGAGCAGGGCGGCGCCATATCCCCTGAGCATCAGCATCAGCCCCGAAAACATCATTGCTGCGGCTGCCGCAGTCGTTACCCACGCTGCACAGCGCTCACCCGCAAGGCAGGATAATATACGGCCGCCGTCGAGCGGAAGCGCCGGGATCATATTGAAAACGGAAAGGATCAGGCTTATGTCCGCAGTACACAGCAAAAACTCACTTTCAATAACCGTTCCAGCAAAATGAGAAGCCGCCGCGAATATGATCCCGCCTACCGGTCCAGCCAACGCAGCAAAAACCTCCTGTCCGCGTGTCAGCGTCCCTATATAGTCCATAGAAAAGCCGAAAACCTTCATTTCCAGCTTTCTTATCCGGCAGCCGCACGACCGAAGCGCCAGCGCATGTCCAATTTCGTGCACGGCAGCCGCCGGCACCGCCGCCGAGACAAGCCCGGTCGTATCGAAGAAAAACAGCAGAGACGCAAACAGAAGAAACTGCGGGCTGGCATAAATATTAAACCGCTTCACAGTATCTCGTCCGCCGTCGTATAATATTCCGGGTTAAGATATGTTCCGTTCAATTTCAGTTCGAAATGCAGGTGCGGTCCAGTCGCCAGCCCTGTTGATCCCACCTGTGCTATCGTCTGCCCGCAGCAGACCTTGTCTCCCGTGCTCACTAAAAGTTCACTGCAATGCGCATACAGCGTTTCGCAGCCGTTATCATGCTCGATAATAATATACTTTCCATAGCTGTCGCACTCAGTTGCAAGCCGGACCGTCCCGTCCGCGAATGCCGCTATCGCGTCGCTGTGGTTGGCGGCAAAATCCGTTCCGTAGTGAAATTTGACAACGCCCTGAATCGGATGCAGTCTGTATCCGAATCCTGATGACGACATTCCAGGGATCGGCGATGCATGTTTTATTCCCAGATCATAATACTCGTATGATACCGTATCGGGAAGTCCAATCGACGCATACTCCGCCTGCGATTCCTTAAACGCTTCAACGGCCGCCTGCCTTTGTTCCGCAAGCGCCGCCGCTTCAGCCGCTTCTCGGCTGATCTCCCGCTGTGCAATGGACCGCATGTTGTAATAATTCTGCGGCATAATGATGTTTGTCCGACAGGCGCTTTCTCCTGCCGGGTATGTCTGTTCCCGTCCGGAGGCGTTCTCCGCAGCTTCTGAATCGCCGCTTAGCAAGGCCGTTATGCTCTCGTCAGACGCAGAAATTATTTCGCTGCACAGTCTGGCGTTTTTTCCCGCGCTGCCTTCTCCGTCTATAAGGTTCATCACCACGCTGGCGGCTTTATGCGCCGCAGACGGGAAAATGAGTTTAACGCAGGTCAGTGCCACAAATACTGCGGCGCAAAAATATGCCGACAAAGACTTTTGGGTCATAAGCATCCCCTCCCGAAATGATTTTACGCTGGTTTATGATGCAGTATGACGATTTGTCCAATTTTGTCCTTGACAATCAGGAAGATTATATCTATAATAAAAAAGCTGTTTCGGGGTGTAGCGCAGATGGTAGCGCGCATGGTTCGGGACCATGAGGCCGCGAGTTCAAGTCTCGCCACTCCGACCACGCGGAGCAAGCTGTATGGCTTGCTCCGATTTTTTATATCTGAATAGACACAGAGGCCGCGATCATTTGACAGCGGCCTCTTTTCGTATGCGGTTGTCCGGC
>CAKSWM010000217.1 GCA_934511545.1 uncultured Oscillospiraceae bacterium
GGCACGAGTTGCCTCTGTAAGCGCGGCTATGTATTCGCGCACTGGCTCAGAACAGCGAACGAAGAGAACTTCCCGTTGGGCGGAGACGATCTCCTCGCCAGTTGCGGCGGCGCAAAGCTCGTCGAGCGGGCTTGAGGTCATGAACCTGTTGAGCATCTCAAGACTTCCCGCCCTGTCGGGATAGCCGGGTGAGACGCGCATGAGGAATCTGTCCATCTGGGCCTCGGGCAGGGCATAGGTCCCGGCCTGTTCGACGGGATTTTCGGTCGCTATAACAAGAAACGGCTCCGGGAGAGGACGCGTCACTCCGTCCGTCGTGACCTGCCGTTCTTCCATGCATTCGAGCAGCGCCGACTGCGTGCGCGGCGTCGCGCGGTTTATCTCGTCCGCGAGAAGAATGTTTGTGAACACCGGGCCGGGCACGAACTCGAAGGTCTCCCTGGCGCGGCTGTAAACAGAGGTCCCAGTTACGTCCGAGGGCAGCATATCCGGCGTGAACTGTATGCGCGAAAAGGCGCAGCTCACGCTCTTTGCCAGCGATTTTGCCATGACCGTTTTTCCCGTTCCGGGCACATCCTCAAGCAGAATATGCCCCCCGGCGAGAAAGGCGGCGGTTATAAGCTCGACGGTTTCGCGTCGGCCGACGATCACACGGGAGATATTTTCGGTAATTCTTTCAGCAAGGGCCGCAATTTTTCCGACGTCCAATTCTTTCACTCCGATCTGAAATATCAGGCGTTGGGATCGAGGGGGACAGCCTGTTCACAATATTATAATATTGTAAAATATTCTAACAAATACATGAGAATATTACAAACCGGATTTCGCACAAAAAGGGGAGTCCGCCCCACGCCGCCGGACAAAGACTGACCGGAGCCGCCCGCGGGCAGCTCCGGTCATCGGCAAGTTCTATTTACAAAAGTTGTCTATATAGCTTTCCAGCGCTTTCTGCACGATCTCAACGGCGGCGTCGGATCCGTTCACATCGCCGGCGACGGTCTCCTTGCCCTCCAGCGCCTTATAAACGGTGAAGAAATGAAGCATTTCTTCAAAAATATGTTCCGGCAGCTGGGAAATGTCGCTGTATCCGTTGTAGGTCGGGTCGGAGAAGGGAATGGCGATTATTTTTTCGTCGTTTTTGCCCCCGTCCAGCATGGAGATATAGCCGATGGGATAGCAGCGGACAAGAGTAAGCGGCTCCAGCGCCTCGGAACAGAGCACAAGAACGTCGAGAGGGTCGCCGTCGTCGCCGTAGCTTCTTGGAATGAAGCCGTAGTTTGCCGGATAATGGGTGGAGGTATGCAGAATGCGGTCGAGGATTATAAGACCGGTCTCCTTGTCAAGCTCATATTTTTTCTTGCTTCCCTTTGGAATCTCGATAACGGCGATAAAATCGTCGGGCCTTACCCGTTTGGGGTCAATGTCGTGCCAGATATTGCTCATGATTTTTCCAGCCTTTCATGTAGGTATTATGCACAGCAGAGAGATAAGACAGTACGAAAAAACTTCATTGATCCGTGGATTCGGGCAGAAAGCCCTCCAGGGCATGAGATTTGATGCAGCTGAAAGTCTCGTCGCTCAGGTAATGCTCGATCTTACAGGCGTCCTCCGCGGCAACTTCGGGGGTGACGCCGAGGCGGATGAAGAAAGCGGTTAGAAGCTTGTGGCGCTCGTATATGCGCTTTGCGATCTCCTCGCCGGACGGAAGAAGCGTTATAAAACCGTCCGCGTCCATTTCGATATAGTCGTTTTCGCGCAGCTTTTTCATGGCTATGCTGACGCTGGGCTTTGAGAAGTTCAGTTCCGTCGCAATGTCGATCGAGCGCACGGCGCCGTGGGCCTCGCGCAGTCTTAGTATGGTTTCAAGATAGTTTTCTGAGGATTCAAAAATGTTCATAAATTTTCCCTTTCAGAATATGCCTTTATAACAGCTTAGCACAAACTGATGATTTTGGCAAGAAATTCGGTGTCTTGTGGTCAGACCGCGAGTCTGCGCTTTTTCCACATGCCCGTGTGGAAGTAGATGCCCGCGGGAATGACGGTCGCAAAGATGGCAAGATTATTGCCGAGGAACAGGCCGGTGAGGCCCCAGTCGAAAACAACACCGAAAAGGATCGTCAGTCCGATGCGGAAAACCACGCCGTCGAGAAGGGCGATGACCATGCTCAGGGAGGCGTTGCCGATGCCCTGGATAAGAGCGCTGTATCCGGCGTTAAAGGCGCTGCCGGCAAACATTATGATGAGTATCTTCATAAACAGCGGAGCAAGTGCAAGAACCTCCGCATCCGCGGTGAAGAGGCGGAAGATGGCGACGGGACACAAAAGCGCGAGTATCGTGAAAATCGCGCAGGAGATCAGTCCGATACCCACCGAGATATAAACGATCCTCGAGATCCTGTCCTGCTTTCCGGCGCCGGCGTTTTGACCTATCATGGAGGAGGCTGCCTGGCGCACGCCCATCGTGATGATGGATGCGGCCTGCTGGAGCTTGCGGCCGACGCCCATGACCGCCGAGGCGGCGACGCCGTAGGAATTTATGTAGGAATTGACAAACAGCTGCGATATCTGTATCGCACTGGACTGTATCGCGA
>CAKSWM010000218.1 GCA_934511545.1 uncultured Oscillospiraceae bacterium
GACATCTCCGACACGCTCAACGGACTGATGGCGCTGCCCAACCTGATAGCGCTGATCCCGCTGGCAGGCGTTGTTGCCAAGATTACAAAGGATTATTTCGCCAAAGACAAACTTAATAAATAATTTTACGCAATATATACAAAGCGGCAGGCAGGATATAAAACATCCTGCCTGCCGCTTTTTCGCTGTGCCTGCCGGAGAAGAACGGGCCAAAAACGCCGGAAATGCCGGCAGACCGAGGCGTATGCTCCTTCAAATTCCATTATTATGCGGAATGATGAATAATATTTTTTCCAATGCGGCAAATACTAGATGCGGAATGAGGTGATTTCGTGTCAGACGAAAAACGCCGCGGAAAACAGACCGTGGCATTTTCAAACCCGCCTGTGGTTGCGGGATATGCCAGCGTCGTTGGAAGCAAGGAAGGCGAGGGGCCGCTGCGCGAACTGTTCGACTATGTGTCGCAGGATTCGTATTTTGGACAGAAGAGCTGGGAAAAGGCGGAAAGCGAAATGCTGGGCAAGTGCTTTGCGCTGGCCTGCGATAAGGCCAAAGTCGCGCCGAGCGACCTTGACTATATCCTCTCGGGAGACCTGCTGAACCAGTGTACGGGCTCGGCTTTCGCAATGCGCGACACGCCGGTGCCGTATTTTGGACTGTACGGCGCGTGCTCCACGATGGCGGAGAGCCTGTCGCTTGCGGCGGTGCTGATTGACGGCGGATATGCCGAAAGGACCTGTGCCGCGACGAGCTCGCATTTCTGTTCGGCGGAGCGCCAGTTTCGCCTGCCGCTGTCATACGGCGGACAGCGGACGCCGACGGCGCAGTGGACGGTCACCGGCGCGGGAGCGGTCGTTTTGCAAAGCGGCGGTACCGGGGTGCGCGTGACGCATGTGACCACCGGGCGAATCGTTGACGCCGGGGTGACGGATGCAAACAATATGGGTGCGGCAATGGCTCCCGCGGCTTATGAGACATTGTCAGCGCATTTTGCGGATACTGCGCGGGCGCCGGATTACTACGATGCCATCGTGACCGGGGACCTCGGGCAGATAGGACACAGCATAGTCAGGGATCTTTTTGCGGGAGACGGCATCGACCTTGGCCCTGCATATACCGATTGCGGCATACTTATCTTTGCCAACAAGGCGCAGGATACCCATGCCGGCGGTTCAGGCTGCGGGTGCAGCGCATCCGTGCTGTGTTCCCAGCTCTTGAGAGGGATGGAACAGGGCAGGTGGAAGAAGCTGCTTTTCGCTGCGACGGGTGCTCTGATGAGCCCGACGACCAGTATGCAGGGCGAGAGCGTCCCCGGCATCTGTCACGCCGTTGCGCTTGAGATCGGAGGATGATATGGAGATTATTCTGACTTATCTGAAAACATTTCTGGTGGGAGGCGCCCTGTGCGCTTTCGGGCAGATACTGATCGATAAAACGAAGCTTACTCCGGCAAGAATATTGACCTGCTATGTCGTTGCCGGCGTAATACTCGGCGCGGTCGGCGTTTATGAGCCCTTTGCCAAATGGGCGGGCGCGGGAGCCACCGTGCCGCTGACAGGCTTTGGCAACACGCTTGCAAAGGGCGTGCGCGAGGCCGTGGCGGAGAAAGGGCTTATCGGCGCGTTCACGGGAGGCTTTACCGCAAGCGCCGCAGGCATCTGTGCGGCCGTATTCTTCGGATGGATAGTTGCAATGCTTTTCCGTTCCAAGGATAAGAACTGAACCGGATATAAAGCGTGGCGCATCGTCTCGAAATTAAGGGCGATGCGTTGCGCTTATCTGCTTTTCGGTGCTATAATAGATATATATCAGCATCAGGCGGTGAGAAAATGAACGAGCGGATAGTCGGGTTTATACTCCGCAGGGAAAGACTTTCCCGTGACTGGAGTCAGGATGGCCTGTGCCGCGGTATATGCGCGGTGTCATATCTCTCAAAGATAGAGCATGGCAGTGTTATAGCTTCTGAAGATATTCTGGAGCGGCTGTTTGAGCGTATGGGGCTCCCCTGGCACGGAGCGGAACCGGACGCGGGCGGAGCCGTTGAGGAGCTTTATGAGCTGCTTTTTAGCGGCGACTTTGACGCTTTTGAGGAGAACAGAGAGCAGCTGGAGAAAATGGAGCATGGCCCATTCGCGGCGGATGCTATGCTGCTCAGACGGTTTGCGGAGGGACGGGGAGAACCTCTGGACCGGGAAATGGAGCCCCTTCTGGATACGAGACAGCTTGCGCTCCAGCGCGTGCTCCAGGGAAGGGATGAAGAGGCTATAAGGCTGCTGCCGGGCGCGTTCACGTACTATTGGGCGGGCGCTGCGGCATACGAAAGCGGAAGCAGCTATACCGCCGCTGTGGAATATCTGAAAAAGGGATATGACCTTGCCGCGCACGACGGCAGTGCACACCTTATGCTTATGTGCAGCGTGCTGGCCGGAAACTGCTATTGCAACCAGCTGGACATCGTGAACATGGATGCGCATTATACTGTTGCCTCAAGGCTTGCAAGGGCGCTGGGAGATGAGAAGTGTCTGCGCGAGATAAAATATAACGCCGCATCGGGCTGCCTTGAGACGGAGAGATATGA
>CAKSWM010000219.1 GCA_934511545.1 uncultured Oscillospiraceae bacterium
GCAATGCTCTACCTCACCGGCTATGAGCAGTGGCAGTGTTCGACCTCCTCAGTCCCCTCAATGGGCTTCAACGGCATCGCCGCGGCATTCCTCGGCGGTCTGAATCCGATCGGGGCCATCCTTGCATCCTTCTTTATCCAGCACATAACGGCCGGCGGCGCATACGTTGACAAAACCATGTACTGCGCACAGGTCTCCGACCTGATCTCCGCTCTGATAATCTATTTGTGCGGCTTCGTTCTCTTTATGAAGCATGTCATGAGCTCCATCTCCGCAAGACGCGAAGAAAAGGCCGCGATAAAGGCAAGGCTCAAAGCATCTCTCCAGCCCGAAACAGAGAAAGGAGGCAATGAGCAATGACACTGCTGCTGCAATACACCCTGATATTTGCTTCCGTCCTGATCCTCGTTGCTCTCGGCGGCTGCTTTGCGGAACACTCCGGCGTTATAAACCTCGGCCTTGAGGGAATTATGATAATGGGTGCTCTCGGCGGCGCGCTGACAATGCGCTACATGCCCTCCAGCGTGCCCGCAATCGTTATGATCCTTGCGGTGCTGTTGGTCTCCGCGTTTATCGGAATGCTGTATTCATGTCTGCTCGCTGTTGCATCCATCCATTTCAAAGCGGATCAGACGCTTGTCGGCACGGCGCTGAACCTTCTCGGCACCGCCGGGGCCACGGTCATCGTCAAGGCTATCAACACCGCCGCAAACCCCGACGACGTGTCATCCATCGTGCAGTATACAAGCGCCAAGAGCGCATTTACCGTCAATATCGGCTCGTTTGAGTTCAACTGGTTCATGCTCGTTACCCTGATACTGCTGGTACTGTCCTATATCCTGCTGTATAAGACCCGCTTCGGTCTGCGCCTGATGGCCTGCGGCGAACATCCCCAGGCTGCCGACAGCGTTGGCATAAACGTATATAAGATGCGTTGGGCCGGTGTTCTGATCTCCGGCTTCCTCGGCGGCATAGGCGGCGTCGTGTTCATAACGGCCGGCGTTTCCGAGTGGCGCTTTGAATATGGTGTTGCCGGGTTCGGCTTCCTGTCCCTCGCCGTTATGATATTCGGACAGTGGAAACCACAGCGCATCGCGCTTGCCGCGCTGCTGTTCGGCCTGTTCCGCGCCCTTTCCAATGTGTACATGGGTTTTGGCTTCCTTACGTCGCTGAATATTCCCAGCCAGGTCTACAATATGCTGCCCTATATCATTTCTCTCATTGTTCTGGCCTTTACGTCGGGAAAATCCCGCGCGCCGAAGGCCGAGGGTATCCCTTACGACAAGAGCACCAGATAGGGCCCAGCGCAAACGCTTATGTATTAACTTTATGCCGGGCGAATTCACTTCGCCCGAGCAAATCAGGAAAAGAGAGCACGTCCGTTGATCGGGCGTGCTCTTTTCAGACTATCAAAGACCCCCGTCTTTGTTTTAAAGACCTATTCCGTTGTCAACGGTAATGGTTTGGCCCGTAACGTGCTTTGCCTCGTCGGAAGCAAAATAGAGAATTGCCTGAGCCTGATCTTCCACGGAGGGGAAACCAAGCTCATAGTTCATAAGCCGGTCGCATATGCCGCTGAACTCTTTGTCGAAGGTCGCAACCTTATCCGGCGTGTTCAGTGCCGTCATGGTCGGGCCGGGGCACACAACGTTGACGCGGATGCCGGTTCCCGCATATTGGAGCGCGAGGTTGCGGGACATGCCGATGACGGCGCATTTGCTGGCCGTATAGGCAAAGCCGGAGTTATAACGCACGGCTCCGATGGATGAAATGTTTACAATGGAGCCGCTGTGCTGCTGTTCCATGTGGACAAGGACCTCTTTGCACATGTAGTACACCGAGCTCTGGTTGACCGATATGATCTCGTCCCACCATTCCGGGTCGCAGCGAGAAGCCGGGCGGTGCTTGTCTGCCATGTCGGCGTTGTTGACCAGAATGTCGATGCGGCCAAAGGCGTCTATTGCGGTCCTGACGATGTTTTTGCAGTCATCGTAAACGGAAACGTCTCCCGAAACGGCGACGGCGGTACCGCCCTCTGCGGTTATCCCGGCGGCGACCTCCTCGAGAGCCTCTTTCCGACGGGCGGCAAGCAGCACGGAAGCGCCCTCACGGGCGAAAAGTATAGCTGCGGCTTTTCCTATGCCGGAGTTTGCGCCGGTAACTATCGCTGTTTTTCCGGTGAGTCTACCCATATGTATACCTCCAATAACATTATTTTCGATTTGAATAAGGAAGCGGCCAAAACAAAAAATTCTTAAACAAATACTGCATAATGTTATACCTAAAATGCATAGATGGCAATACATGTTAGACTTGTGGGATAAGATAACGGCGATTTGTATAATTTTTGATTATATAATCGTGCATTATATACTAAAAGTCCGCGGCGCTTCAGCGTTCGCGGGCAAGTTTGGATATGTCGTCCCAACGGGAGAGTATGTAGTCATAGCCTTCCGGCGTGTGGGGAAGCAGACAGGCGGAGCAGTCCTTGATACGGTCGGCTGTGAAGCTGAAATTGCCTCCGCAGGCGCTGCCGAGCGCATACAGCGGACAATAACAG
>CAKSWM010000220.1 GCA_934511545.1 uncultured Oscillospiraceae bacterium
GTGTAACGACCTGCATCCTGTCGTTGATCTTAATTCCGCCGACAGTTCCCTGCGCCTGAACACGGCACTGCACCGCATAGAACGGACCCTCTTCAACCGAATAGACCAGGCTTTCAGCCGACTTGCAGAATTCCTCGTCACGCTTCTGCGCAACGTATCTGTTGTAATCCGAAACCGTCTTTTTCAGTATATCGGGGTCCATGCCGCTTATGTGCGCCAGCTCCTCGACGGTGTTTGCCCTGAAGCCTCTGCCGACCGCCTGAGCCTGCGCAAAGTCCTCTTCAAAGGTCGTGACCGGGGGACAATAATAGTCATCGCTGAAACGATCCCAAAACGCCATCTTCAGAGGAATTTTGTTCTTCTTCCATTGGTCGAGCGACTTCTGATCAAAAACCACGAAAGCTCTCCCCTTCTGTGTTATGAGAAGGTTGCTGAAAAACAGAGCGTTCGGAACGATTTCTTCATCCATGAAGCGCTCGCCGAATCTGTTGACCCAAAGGATGGGAATGTAAAGAAGAAGGTCGATCCCGAGAAGTCCGTCCTTTCCCCCGAGTCCGGAACGTCCGCCGTGATTGGTTATCATATTGTCGTTGCGCCTTCCCGCACCGGCGGCCCAGGCCATTTTCAGTCCGCTTCCGTCACAGACCGTCGCAGTGTCCTTGACAAGGTACTCGACCAGTTCGCCGCCTATTGCGTCTTTGAGCATCGCGTCGTTGCTCAGATATCCGCCGCTTGCCATATATGCGGCCTTGCAGGATATCCGCACGGTAGTGCCGTCGTTCTTTTTGGCTATCAGCCCGGCCACGGCATTGTTCTCATCCATGATGAGATCTGTGCCCTTTGTTTCAAAAAGTATGCGGACGTTTTCGCGCGACTCAAGCTCTGCACGGAACTTATGCCACAGCGTGCGCTGCTCGTCCCATGCATGATATGTGAGGGGCTCTCCCTCCTGCGCGGAAGATTTATATGCATGCGGAAGAGTTATTCCCGCATCATGGTCCTTATTCAGCCAGCGTACCGTTTCCGCTCCCTCGCCAAGGTGTCTGCGCATAATGAGCGGGTCACACAGGTAATTATTGAAGAACATCGCCTGTTCAAACGCGTCCTTCAGGCCGAAGGTCTCTCCATTCTCCTTCTGAAGATAGGTATCAACAAAATATCCGCCGTGCGCATACAGACCGTTGCCGCCAAAAACATTTGTACGCTCCAGCATTATAACGTCCGCGCCGCGCTCAGCTGCCGCCAGTCCTGCCGTAATTCCCGTAATACCGCAGCCGACAATAACAATATCCGTCGTCAGTTCCTCGACAGCGCAGTTTTCCTTTTCAAGTCCCGCGTTTACCAGAGCCGCGCGCATTGCGCTCTTCGCGCCGCCGCTGGTGATCGTCGCGCCGGAAACGACATCGACGTCCCACGTCTGCTTTTCAACAAACTCTGACGTGAGCTTGGTCATTGCACGGTCGCCTATGCCTTTTGTTTCATGCTCGCCTTCCAGAACCACGGAACAGATCCTGCCGTCCTCGATTTCGACTTTTGCCGTAATATATCCGCCGTAGCCCTCTGCAGAGCCAAAATATTTCTTAATCATGATCAAACCTCCTCGGGATCGGGATAGAGAGAGGTTTTGACGACCTTATCAAAACCAAGCTGCTCCGCCATTCTGATTCCGGCTATTCTGCCGCTGGTCAGCGCCCAGCTGATAGCCATTCCCGCATGGTTGGTATATGAAGCGGAATAAAGCCCGCCTGCATCGCTGCCGCCGACGTACAGATTGGGAATGACATTGCCGCTTTCATCCACGGCCTGCATTCTGCGGTTGATAGCAACGCCGCCGGAGGTACCCTGCGCCTGAAGGCAGCATCTTATTGCATAGAACGGACCTTCTTTTACCGGGAATACAAGACTTTCCTCGCTCTTGAAGAATTCGTCGTCCTTCTTGCTGTCCACCGCCGCGTTGTAATCGCTGACAGTCTTTTCAAGTGTCGCGGGATCTGCCCCGAACATTTCCGCCAGCTCCGAAAGCGTGTCCGCCTTGAATCCGCCGCCGCCTTTGACCGTGATGGGGAAATCCTCTTCAAAGGTCGTAACCGGCGGACAATAATAGTCATCACTGAAGCGATCCCAGAACGCCATCTTGAGCGGGATCTTCTTCGTTTTCCATTGATCCAGTGATGCCTGGTCAAAGATGATGAAGGAATATCCTCCCTGGGCCAATATCGTATTGCTGAACAGGAGCGCGTTTGTGATTATCTCCTCGTTCATAAAGCGGCGTCCGTCGCGGTTGACCCACAGGATCGGAATATACGTCAGCAGATCGACGCCGGGCAATCCGTCGCGCGGATGTCCGAAGCCTGTGCGTGCACCGTGCGTTCCCAAAAGCTTGTGTCCGCGCTTTGCCGCGCCCGCTTTCCACACCATGCGTATACCGGTGCCGTCGCTGACCTCCGGCGTATCAGCTATAAGATAATGAGCCACCTCGTCGCCTACGGCCTCCGCTATCATCTTGCGGTTGCCGATATATCCGCCGGTCCCAATATATACCGC
>CAKSWM010000221.1 GCA_934511545.1 uncultured Oscillospiraceae bacterium
TATGCTTGTCTCCTCCGTCGTCACCGATGACCCGGAGGAGGCAGAGCCGAAAACGGAGCAGCCGGAGGCAGACGAAAAAAACGCAGTGACCAGCAAGGGCGACGGAACGGCATCGACTTTGCCTGGTACCTGAATATCTGGATCAATATCCTACACAACGACGAGGCCGTTTTCTGGCGGTCCATGACGCCGGCACGGTGTGTTGCACTTTACCGAGAGTATTTCAAACTCACGGGCGCACCGTGCCGGTCTTTTACATCTGAGGCGCAGCCCGCGCCTCAGGAGCAGAAGCCCGCCCGCTTGTCGTTGTCCGAATACCTCATGGGGAGGTGCAATTAATGGCAGGCCCAAGTATCAACACAAAAATCAAGCTTGACGGCGAAAAGGAGTACAAGGCGGCGCTGGCTGAAATCAACAGCGGACTGCGGGTGCTCAAGTCCGAGCTGAATCTAGCTTCGGAGCAATTTAAGGATAATGCAGGCAGTGTGGATGCGCTGAGCAAGAAAAACGACATCCTTGAGCGCAGCATTCTCACCCAGCAGGAGAAGATTGAAAAGCTGAAGGAGGCTCTTCAGTACGCGGGCAAAGAGTATGGCGAGAGCAGCGAGAAAACCAACGGCTGGAAAATCGCGCTGAACAATGCCGAGGCTGAGCTTGCGAAAATGCAAGGTGAGCTGGACGCAAATACAGACGCCCTGAAGAAGATGACAAGCCCTCTGGATAAGGTCAGGAGCGCCTTTGCCGCGACCAAGGAGCAGGGCGGCGGCGTCAAGGAAGCGCTGGCAAATCTCAAGGATGAGTTTACACTCAGCACGGATTCTGCGAAGGGCCTCGGCACGGCACTGACGGACATTGCCGGGCATTTCGGCATCAAGTTGCCGGAAGGTGCAAAAAAAGCCGCTGACGCGCTGAACGGCATCAATGCGGGTGCGGCGCTGGCTGTGACCGGGATCGGACTTCTGGCGGCCGCGATAGTCAAAGCAGAAAAGGCGCTGATCTCCATGACGAAGGAGAGCGCCGAATATGCCAAGGAAATCAAGAAACTTTCCAGCGTTACGGGGCAATCCGCAGAGAGCCTTCAGGAATTTGACTACGCCGCCGAGATGATCGGCGTCTCGTCCGACCGCATCCGCGACAGCCTGAAGGAAACCACCAATAAAATGCAGGAGGCCCAGGAGAAAACCAAAAAGGTCGAAACTGTTTTCGATAAACTCGGTGTTGCAATCACCACCACATCTGGTGAACTGCGTGATGCTGGCGATGTGCTGTGGGACACGAGGCGCGCGCTTTCTGGCGTGAGCGACAGGACGGAACGTGCAGCACTGGAAATGGAAATCTTCGGTACACGGCTTAAGAATATTGACGACGAAGATACAAAATTTGAAAAAATCCTGAGCAGCATGATGAAGGTGCAGGAAAGCGCGGCAGACACGACGACTGCATTTGACCAGTTGGGTGTAACAATCACCGACGCGGACGGCCAGCTGCGCAGTGCGGAGGACGTGTTTTATGACACGATTGACGCCCTCGGCCAGATGAAGAACAAAACCGAGCGCGACGCCATTGCAATGGATCTTCTGTCCGAGTCGGCGCAGGAGCTGAATCCGCTGATCGAGATCGGCAGCGACGGCCTCAAGCAGTACGCCCAGGAGGCGCACAGCATGGGCTACGTGCTCGATAATGAGGCGCTGACGGCGCTTACCGAGGTGGACGACGCATACCAGCGACTGCAAAAGTCGCAGGAGGGCGCGAAGAATCAGCTTTCTGCTGAGTTCGCGCCGTATCTCACGGAGTTTTATGAGAAGATCACGAAGCTCATCAGGGACGGCGGGCAGGCGCTCAAGGACTCTGGCCTTGTGGACTCCTTCGGTATGCTGCTGGAGACTGTGGGCGACATTATCGCTCCTACCGATCAGCTCTCGTCGGATACCGTCCCCAAGCTCACGGAGGCGCTTCGCCCGCTGGCCGAGATCATGGCGGGAATCGCAGACACCATTGACTTTATCAGCGGCGCGGCGACCGTCCTCACGACCGGTATCTGGGACTGGGATAAGTGGTCGGGCGGCTGGAAGCAGATGGGCAAGGCTGCGGGCTTCGGCTACTCCTATGGCAACGGCAACAACATGCAGAGCCTCCGCGAGAAGTGGGAGCAGACAGACGTCAACCGCGCGACCAGCGCGAACGGCTACGGCCAGTATTACGCAAACGGCAAGTGGTATTCCAATTATGATAGCTACCTCCGAGACGAATGGGAAAAATCCGGGACGGGGACAACCTTTGAGTATTGGAAAATGCAGAAGGGCTATAACGCCTCCGGAACGGACTACTGGCGCGGAGGCCGGACGCTGATCGGCGAGTACGGCCCGGAGGAAGTTGTGCTGCCGCAGGGTACGCGAATCCTCACCGCGCAGGAGACACGGCAGGCTTCGGGCGGCGATACGTTTTATATCACGATCCCGGCCAACACGGTAAAGGAATTCAACGATATCGTCAATATCGCGCGAAATAAGCGAAGAACGGACAGAATGGGGG
>CAKSWM010000222.1 GCA_934511545.1 uncultured Oscillospiraceae bacterium
GCATATACCTCTATCTCAGTCCCGTCGTCGCACACAAAGCTGACAAGGTAATACAGGTCGTCCCCGTCCTCGTCGGAGCCGGACCATTCGACCCATATCGTCCCGGAAAACGACTTGTTTTCGCCTATATTGGTGACAGAGGCCGCGGGCGTGTTTTCGCTTATCTCATATTTCCAGATACAGTCTGTTACATAGACCTCGTTTCCGTCCTCATCCTCGGTGAGCTTCGGCCCATACAGGCGCAGAAGCGCGGCGCCCTCCGGCACCGGAACGGATACGTCCAGCAGCGTATAGTCCGAGTCGCCCACAGGGTCGGAGAGAATGAAAAAATCCGGGTCCAGATAGGTCTGGGCAATGATATTTCCCCCGGCGTCCTCGAAAACCACGCTGTATGGCGCACCCTCGGACGCGGAGACCGGAGTTATCGGGATGTCGGGCAGGGCATACATCCGCTCCGACTCAAACGTGCCCTCGGCACACAGCGCGCCGGTGATGCGCACGCCGAACGCCGTATCATATTTTGCGCCGGAAGGCTGCTTTTTTTCGCCCGTGAACTCCTCGAAAAGGCTGTTCCAGATGTCGGCGGTTATCCAGTAATTCTGCGAATACTCTCCGCTGCCGGACATGAAGCTGGCCGCATATCCCATCTGGCGGAAAGCGCGGCTGTCAAATGCGATCTGATCCGGTGTTATTACGCAGCCGGAGCAATACAGCCCGTGATCCTGCGCGTTCTCTCTGCCGGTCCCCGCCGCCGTCACGACCACATGCGGACTGGCGAGCGTAACGCCGGACACGCCGTCCGGAGGACAATTGACGCCGACGCTGAGCGCGCCTCCGTCATATTCATCGCCGATACCGTAAAAATGGGCCGCAACATGCGATACCATAGCCTCGGAATTTGCAGCATCCAGAGAGATTATCATCGTATTCCTGCCCTGGGTATAGCTTGGAACGTTCTGTCCCGCGCCCATCATGCCGGACACGAAGCCGATCACGATATCGTATTCGTCCGCATTTTCGCTCAGCTTCTGCCAGAGCGCGAACATATTTCCCTCGCGGCGCATATCCTTTTCGGAAAAATCAAGCTCTTCCGCGGTAGTTATCTGCCAGCTGTCCTCGCTGACGGGCCAGCAGGACATGATATGCCACAGGGCGTCCTCGCACCCTCTTGCGGCGGACACGGTTCCGGCGAAGTCCGCGCTCACGGGAACGACCAGAACGCTTATATCGCGCGTCTGCGTAAAAAAGACGCTCCGGCTCTCTCTGACCCCATCGACGCAGACCGTAAACTCATATTCGCCCTCCGTCAGCATATCCACATCGGCGCCGATTATATTAAAGCAGAGGTTCATGCTGTCCGAAAGCTCGCTCGGCGGCCAGCGCCCGATAAGCTCGTCCCCGTACGTCACCTCAAGATACTGCGTTCCGGTTTCGGGATCCGGCTGCACGGGCTCGGACAGGCGCGCAAACACCGTCGTTTTCTTCCTCGCTGCGAAGTTTTCAATCAGTTCACCGTTTTCGTCATAGCTGAGGGCCTGATTGATCTCTATCTGTTCAATACGCCCGTCAAACTCTTCTCTTTCCGGTTCCGCGGTCTGACGGACCTCCTCCGCAGGCTGTTCGGTCTCTGCCGGCGGGAGAAGCCCGCCTTCCGATCCGCCGCAGGCGGATATCAGGCAGGCAAGCGCCAGAAGCAGCACGGCAGTACACAGTTTCTTTCTCAATCTCATACGACCTCCCGCGTAACGTCGTTTATCCACTTTCCCGAACGCAGGCGCGGCAGACAGATAAGCACCTTTATGATGTCATCCAGGAACATGCATATATAAACTATATGTATGTCCAGTTTCATCACCAGCGCGCATATCGCGCAGGCCGGCAGGCAGAATATATATATCGGCGCTATATCCGTGAACATCGCAAAGTAAACATCTCCGCCGCCGCGGAAAACGCCTACGACATTGGTGATATTAAGCGAACGCAGAGGCAGCGCAAACCCGATAACGGTCAGCATGTACAGACCAATATTCACGGCGTCCGCACTCAGGCCGAGCAGGGGGAAAATATACTGTTCGGCAAGGAAGAACCGCATTATGAAAACGAGCACCATGCTGAAAATGCCCATCGCAAAAGCCAGAACATTCAGCGATACGGCCTTTCCGAAAACAGAATCCCGGTTGCCTCTTCCGATCTCCCGCCCAATTATGATAGCCGCCGCACTGCTCGACGCAAACAGGCATACGGTCAGCACGCGCTCAAGGTTTCCGGCGATCGTATACGCCGCGATGATCGGCGTATTGTCCGCCATATGGCCCATTATGACCGTATACAGCGAGGTCGCGGCAGACCAGAGCGTTTCGTTTATAACCACCGGAAGGGCAAACTTTGTAAAATCCCGTGCGATTATCTTTCCCGGACGGAGCATCAGCGCGGGCTTTATACGGAAGCTCCTGTCAAGCAC
>CAKSWM010000223.1 GCA_934511545.1 uncultured Oscillospiraceae bacterium
CCCACCATCGGCGCCATCCCCGGACCCGGCTTCCACTGGGACTCCGCGATGCTCTGCGATGTGACCATTGCCTCCGAAGATACATGGATGGAGGTCCCCCACGCTCACGGCGGTCTCGTTCCCGGCGACGGCATGGGCCTTATGGCGCAGCATTATTTCGGCACCAAGCGCGGCAACTACTATATGATGACCGCACGCCAGTGGACAGCGCAGCAGATGCTCGACTGGGGAATGGTCAGCGAGGTCGTCGCCAAGGATAAGGTCATGGACCGCGCCTGGGAGATCGCGCGCATGTGGAAACGCATGAGCTATGAAAACCGCTGCATCATGTCCAATCTTGCCAAGCGCCCACTCAAGAAGCTTTTCGTTGACGATCTCAAGCTGCATACCGTTTCCGAGCAGTATGGCTCTCTGCTCCGCATCGCCGCAGGCGAAATGGGCGACGTCAACTCCGGTCAGCAGGACGAGAAGTACATCAGCCAGACCAATGACTGGCGCTATTGCCACGACTGGATGCAGCAGCCGCCCACGACCGAGAGCTGGGACGGTTTCCGCACCAAGCCCTTCGAGTGGTTCAAGGAGGTCGAGGCCGGCCGCGAGGTGAACCCCTTTGCGCCGAAGCCCGTCGATCCTTACAGGCCCAAATCCAAATAAAAGCCGCAAAGAATTCCGGATGGAGCTTATCCCATCCGGGATTTTTTGTCCGCGCGGAGGCAGACGGAAGCAGGCAGCAAAAAATCCCGTACCGGTCAGTACGGGATTCCTTTTTGCGTGGAATTTATACGGCGCGTTCTACCTTGCCGCTGCGAAGGCAACGGGTGCAGGCGTAGACATGCTTGGGACTTCCGTCCACTATGGCCTTTACGCGCTTGACATTGGGCTTCCATGTACGATTGGAACGCCTGTGGGAATGGCTGACCTTGATGCCGAAAGCCATGTCCTTTCCACAATACTGACACTTTGCCATCTTCTGCTGCACCTCCCTGCTTTGTTGGTCTAATAAATGTTCCCAAAGAACAGCTTTATTATAATAGCAGAAGGGATATCAAAAATCAAGCTTTTTTTTAATTTTTATAAAACTCATTTTTCGGGGGCTCTGCGCGGCGGTTTTTTTACACAAAATAATTGCCAAAATTAATATATAAGGATAAAATGTATATTGGAAAATGATACTCTCGGGAGGCCGTCATGAGGAAGATCAAATATACCGTGCCCCTCAAAACGATAGTAATGGAGCACGAACTGAGAATAGTTAACAAAGCCAGCACCTTTGACGAGGACATGATAACCACGGCGGATATAAACCGTCCCGGTCTTCAGCTCTCAGGGTTTTACGATTATTTCGACAAGGACCGCATACAGACCATCGGCAAGGTCGAGACCGCATACCTCAAAGGGATGGAGTCCGAAAAGCGCATTGAAACGCTCTCGAAATTCATGTCGATGCGCCCGTCGGCGATCATAGTCTGCCACGGGGTGTCTCCGATGCAGGAGCTGAAAGCCTGCGACGTAAACGTCTTTGCAACGGATATCGATACCTCCGAATTCTCTGCCCAGCTGATAGGAACGCTCAGAAACTATCTCGCGCCGAGAGAGACGCGGCACGGCGTTCTCGTGGAGGTCCACGGCGAGGGTGTGTTCATAACCGGGGACAGCGGCATCGGCAAGAGCGAAACGGCGCTCGAGCTGATAAAGCGCGGTCACAGGCTCATCGCGGATGACGCCGTAGAGATAAAGCGCATCTCCCGCACGATGCTGACGGGTCAGGCGCCGAAGGTGATACAATATTATATGGAGCTGCGCGGTATCGGAGTTGTGAACGTCTGCCACCTTTACGGCATCGGCGCCGTAAAGCCGGTGGAGCACGTCGATATGGTGATAAATCTCGAGGAGTGGGACGACGGAAAGTTTTATGACCGCCTCGGCCTGAGCACGGAATTCACAACGATACTCGGCGTACGCGTTCCGTATATGACCATACCCGTGCGTCCGGGCCGCAACCTTGCGGTCATAATCGAGCTTGCGGCGATGAACAACCGCCTCAAGAAGATGGGATACAACGACGCGATGCAGTTGGCGGACAGCCACGACAGCGCGATCGACAACGGAACGCTGATCTGACGGCGGGGGAGGACGGCAGACATGGATATGATGAAAACGGCGCTGCGCGAACTGAAAAAGCTCATGCCGGAGCTGGAGGTACGCCGCGGCGAACCGATGCGGGACCACTGTTCTTTCCGTATCGGAGGTCCGGTCAGCGCGATGGCCTTTCCGCGCGGCGCGGAGGAGTGCGAGTATCTTGCGCAGCTTCTGGCCGGGTTCGGGATAGAGCCGCTCGTGATCGGCAACGGGACGAATCTTCTTGTCAGCGACGAGCCGATGGATATGTTCGTCATCAAGACCTGCGACGGCATGGGAC
>CAKSWM010000224.1 GCA_934511545.1 uncultured Oscillospiraceae bacterium
AGATGAGGCACTGCTCTTGCTTTGGGTGTAAAGAGGAGCGGGCTATTGCCGTTAGTCCTCCGAAAGAAATTCGATAGCGCTGGCCAGGATATCGGCGGCGTCCGCGCGGGAAAGAGTCTCATACATGCCGTCAGATACATTTATGATGCTGCGGGCTTCAAGCCCAGCGGTCTGAGCCGCCGCCCACGCGGGTACGATCTCGCTGTCATATTGCGCGACCGATACGAGATTGGTGATGCCCAGCACTCTGCTGAGCATTACGGCCGCCTCTGCGCGGGTGATGGGCCTGTCGGCCTCGAAAACAGTCCTGCCGTCCGATTCGGAGCCGCTTATATATCCGTTGAGCAGCGCCGTCGATACACAGGGCTTTGCCCATGCGGGGATATCGGTATCGTCGGAAAAGCCGGTGCTCCTGACTGCGCTTATCATATCAACGTCTCCAAGGCTCATGCACATGGACAAGAACTCGGCGCGCGTCATGTCTTCGTCCGGAGAAAAAACATATTTTCCGCCGATACACTTGCCGGTGTAAACGCCTTTCTCAGCCAGCAGTACAGCCGCGTAACCGCTGCCGTTCCCGCCCATGTCGGAATAGGTGACGGAAGTTTTCTGTTTTTCGATCCGTATTATGACGGTGGCTTCCTGAGAGGCGACCCCGTCGCTGTTGATGGCGCGGTAGCCGAAATAGTCGCGGCCCTTCTTGCCTTCGCCGGGGGTATATACGAAGGAGCCGTCCTCCTGAAGCTCGACCTTTCCTTTAACCGGCTCGGTGGTTATCTCAAAGGTAAGTTCCAGTTCTCCGGGGTCGTCAGCCTCGAGCCTGCCGCCTATAGAAACTCCGCGGTAGGTCGTGAGCTCAAGGTTTTCCGCGACAGGCGCGGACTCGTCCGCGGATGCGGGAATAACGATCAGGGAAAAACACATTGCCGCCGCGATCAAGAGCGCGGCTGTTTTTGCACGTTTGGTCATTGAATGTACCTCCTGAAATATTCTTCTGGGATGTACATATCATGTACCAACCGGAGGAAATTATTCCAACTCAGGAATAGAAACTGTGGTTTCCTATCGTCGTGACATATGTCCGGCTGTTGGTTATCCACAGGCTGGATGCCGTGGCCGTGTTGAGAAAATACAGGCTGCCGCCAACCGTGTTCGCCCCATCAAGACAAAGCTTGGCCGCAATTATGCTCTCGCTCGTCGGCTCGTCATAAATCGTGCCGTTTGATGTCGGCTCGAACTGAACGCCGTATTTGTCGTCGAATATGACGCCATAGATCGTGTCGGGGAACAGAGAGCTTGCTACACGGTTGAGAACGACTGCGCCGACGGCTATCTTGCCCTCAAGCGGCTCGCCCCGGCTTTCGGAGCTTATGATGCGCGAAAGCCAGTAGAGGTTGTCGGATTGTAAAAGCTGTCGCCGGAGGTGATATAGCCGCTTCCGCTGTTCATATAAACGCTCCGCGATGCGCCGTCCCAGGAAATAGTGGCTCCGGTGGCCTTGGCGAGTACGCGCACCGGGACAAGGGTGGAGCCGTTTGTGAGCTTTACGCCGCCAGGAACATGCAGAAGCCTTCCGTTGGCGCTTATGTAGCTGCTGCCGGGCGCGGCAAGAAGCGAGAGCGAGCCTGTTCTGACGGATGCGGCCGTTCCGTCCCACGATACGGTGGGCGAGGGGCATAACGCGCCGCAAAGCGCCCTGAGCGGCACATATGTGGAGCCGTTGTATATGGCGGCGTTGTCCGTAACGAGCTTGCCGTCAACATAAACGTTTACTGCCCCGGCCGTCTGCGCTGACAGAATGAAGCACAGAACAATAAGCAGTGTCGTCAGTTTTTTTATCATGATACCATCTCCTTTGCATATGCGCAGTGTAACTTTTTGTAACTATTTTATCAAGCGGTAAATCCTGCCTGCATTCTTATTTTTTCACTTGCATATCGGAGAAAGGAGTGGTATAATCACAGCACATGCGGGTGTAGTTCAATGGCAGAACATCAGCTTCCCAAGCTGAATACGAGGGTTCGATTCCCTTCACCCGCTCCAGAAAGAAAACCTTGGAACTGTAAGGCTTAACAGTCGTAAGGAACTATAAGTCTTGTGGTGGGGCAGAGAACGGTGTGACCGTGAAGGTCACGCCGTTTTTCTGCGTCCAAGGGTAGATTCTGCAATCATGGGTTCTGCCAGTACGGGGATTTCCACCTCGTCTACGAAGTTGAAGATGATCTCCACCTTCTGTCTGCGCTTGCCGCCAGACTTATCCGGTGCGTGGATGATGATCTTCTTAATGTACTCGTTGACAATCGTCTGCGTCAGCTCTGTGACATCCACATACTTTTTCGTCAGCGCAATGAAAGCGTCCAGATCGTCGCCCATCGCCTGCCGCTGCTCGACCCA
>CAKSWM010000225.1 GCA_934511545.1 uncultured Oscillospiraceae bacterium
CATATGTTCGCGCAGGTCTCCGGCCTCGTTTTCAAATACGATGCTTCGGCTCCGGCCGGTGAGCGCATCGTCTGGATAAAGCTGCCGGACGGAACGGCTCTCGACCTGAGTGACGACACCACGGTTTACCGGCTCGCCTCAACGGAGGCGGTGCTGTCGGGGGCTCTCGGCTATCCCGTCTTTGCGGACGCGCAGACTTTGGATATCGGCCTTGCCGATGCTCTGGAGAGCTATATCGCAGACCGCGGCGCGGAGATACGCACCGAGGATCTCGAGCGTATAACCGCGATCGGCGCGGGCGAGAACCAGCTCATAGGCATATTGCCCGTGCCGGTCCTGGCCGCTGCCGTTGTTGTGCTCATTGTGCTGTTCGCCGCACTGCGGCTCAAGCCCGTCTGGGACGAATACCATTTCGAGGGCGAGATGAAATAAACGCCCGCAGCGAAGTCAAGAGTGAAGAAAAAGGGAAGGAAAGAGGCTGTCTCACGCGAGACAGCCTCTTTTCATATGAAGAGGCCAAACGCGGCGAGGTTGACAAAAGAGCCGGCGGAGTGCTATAATCGTTAGTATACAAACTATATCGGCGGGCGAGTTCAGGCCGCCCGCGGCGGATAGAAAGAGGTAGATAACATGGAAACATTGGATGCTATATTTACAAGGCACAGCGTCCGCACATATACGGACGAGCCGGTGACGAACGAACAGATCGAAACGCTGCTGAAAAGCGCGATGAGCGGCCCGAGCTGCACGAATGCGAAGGACTGGAGCTTCATTGTCGTGCGCGACCGGGATACGCTGTCCAAAATGGCGGATGCAAACGGAGCTCCGGCAAAGCCGCTGCGCAGCTGTCCCCTTGCGATAATGATCTGCGGAGATCTTGAGAGGGCATTTCCTCCCGCGCCGGATTACTGGGTCATCGACGGCGCTATCGCGGGACAGAACATCTGTCTTGCCGCCCATGCGATGGGACTTGGCGCGGTATGGCTCGGCACCTGGCCGCAGATGGAGCGCGTCCACGGACAGAGAAAGCTGTTCGGACTGCCGTACAGCGTGATGCCGCATACGATTATCGCGATCGGACATCCCGCGGCGGAAGGCGGCGCGGCGCCGCTGCCGTCAAAGGCCGACGACCCCGCGAGTCATGTGCACTATGATAAGTGGTAATGGCCTTGAAATGAACGGATATGTGTGAGATAATGTTCCCTGGGGCGTTCGCCCCGGGGAACACTTTTGATCTTATCGGAAAGGCCATGATGAGTATTGTTTCGGCGGTATTACAGCTTCGGCGGAGTTGCCGTTCTTGCGGAGTCAACGGCAGAATTTGCCCAGTCCCCGCATTATGAACCCTTTTCCGTGCCGGAGACCCGGCCGGATCATACGATAAGCGTCCGGCTGTCCGATCTGCCGGAGAATGCGCGCCCCGGCGCACAGCGGCACTGGACGGAGGGCGGAACACTCTATACATCCGGCGGATATGCCGTCTGCGCGCACGGACGTGAGCGCACAGACATCGTGCTGCGCCGCGACTGCGAAAAGTATCTGACCGCCCGCGTCATCTTCGAGGCGGCGGAACTGTCCCGCATCCTTGCGCGCTTCGGCGCGGTGGTGCTGCACGCCTCGTTTATCACGGTAAACGGGCGGGCCGTCCTCTTCTCCGCGCCGAGCGGCACAGGGAAGAGCACGCAGGCGGAGCTCTGGCGCGTTTTTGAGGGCGCGAAGATCATAAACGGCGACCGGGCGCTCGTCAGATGCACGACGGAGGGCGCCGCCGCTTCGGGCGTGTGCTATTGCGGCACGTCCGGCATTTGCAGGAACGAGGAAGCGCCGCTGGCTGCCGTCGTCCTGCTGGGCCAGGCGAAGGAAAACCGCATCCGCCGCGTGCCGGGGAAGGAAGCTTTCGCCGCGCTGCTGTCCCAGAGCTCATACCGCGAATGGGACGCCGAAGCGGCGGAAAACGTCACGGAAGCGGTTGCAAAGCTTGTTTCCTCCGTTCCGGTATACCGGCTGGACTGCCTGCCCGACCGTTCCGCGGTCGATACACTGAAAGAAGTTTTAAGGAGCGATGTCTGATATGGAATACACGGGTTCCGAGCCCCGGCTCTCGGCCTATCTGCACGCAAAGGCCTGCGCCGGGGGAATTCCGCTGGCCGGGACGTTTGAGCTGACCGCGCGCTGCAACCTGAACTGCAAAATGTGCTATGTCCGCATGAACAGGACAGAGCAGGAGAAAAGCAATTGCCTGCGAACGGCGGAGGAGTGGATAGCGCTTGCGGAAAAACTACGCGACGCAGGCACGCTGTTTTTGCTGCTCACGGGCGGCGAGCCGCTTTTGTATCCCGCGTTTCGCGCGGTGTATCTCGCGGTGCGAAAG
>CAKSWM010000226.1 GCA_934511545.1 uncultured Oscillospiraceae bacterium
AGACAGTACAGTGCTCATCTATGCCGATGCAGAGCCCTCGAAGGGGCTGGAAGAGCTTCCGGACCTGACCGGATACAGCTATTCCGTTGCCAGACAGATACTGGAGCAGTACGGACTGTTCATCCGCTCGTTCAGCGGCGTTCATTCCAACTCCCAGACGGTCGTGGTTTCAAAGCAGAGCATTGAAGCGGGAACAAGTGTCGAGCACGGAACGGTCATAGAAGTTACGCTTGTCGATAATGATACGAGTATACAAGGAAGGTTCTAGGGAGCTTTCCTACTGGAGGAAAACAAATGAAACTTGGTAAATTGCTCAGCGGCATTGAGATAACGAAGCTCAATGCTTCGGAAGATCTCGAGATCGGCGATATACGTTATGATTCCCGCGCGGTCAGGCCGGGCGACGCGTTCGTTGCAGTGCGTGGATTTGAGACCGACGGACACAGATATATCGACACCGCATATAAAAATGGAGCCTCCGTCGTCATATGCGAGGAAGCTCCCGCGGATGGCGGCGCATACGTTCTGACGCCGGATACCAGACTTGCTCTTGCACTCTGCGCAAGGAACTGTTTTGGAGATCCCGCGTCTGAGATGCGCATCATAGGCGTTACCGGAACAAACGGCAAAACCACAAGCACGATGCTCCTGAAGCACTTTCTGGAGGACAACGGAGAAAAAGTCGGTCTGATAGGAACGAACCAGAACATGATCGGGGACACTGTCGTGCCGACGGAGCGGACAACGCCTGAGTCTTACGAGCTGCAAAAGCTGTTCCGGGAAATGGCGGACGCGGGCTGCACCTGCGTTGTGATGGAGGTCTCGTCGCATTCCCTTGCGCTGGAGCGCGTCGCGGGGATCGAATTTGAACTCGGCGTTTTCACGAACCTGACGCAGGATCATCTGGACTTCCATAAGACGATGGATGAATATGCCCGCTGCAAGGCGCTGCTGTTCAGACAGAGTAAAAATGCGATCATCAACATGGACGACAAATGGGCTCCGTTCATGCTTAAAGCCGCAAAGGATGCAGGCTGCACCGTGTTTACCTTTGCGGAGAACCACAAAGAAGCGGACCTCGCTGCAGAGGATATAAAGCTCTCGGCACGGGACGTGCGTTTCCGCGCGGTGCTGGGCGGAGATGAGCGGCAGGTCGTCCTGAACATTCCCGGAAGATTCTCGGTGTATAATGCGCTGGGCGTGATCGCTTCCGGTGTGGCTATGGGATATTCGCTTGAAGCCTGTGCCGCCTCGCTCGCAACTGCGGAAGGAGTCAAGGGCAGAGTTGAGGTGGTCCCGACGGATGGGGATTACACTGTCCTTATCGACTATGCCCACACGCCCGATGCGCTCGAAAATGTGATAAAGTCCATCCGGGAGGTCGCACAGGGAAGGACTGTCATTCTTTTCGGCTGCGGCGGAGACAGGGACAGGACAAAGAGACCGATAATGGGAAAGATAGCCGTTGACAACGCCGATCTTGTGATCGTGACATCGGATAACCCGCGCACGGAGGAACCGGACGCCATTATTGCGGATATACTCGAGGGCGTCAAAAACACTGAAACTCCCGTAAAGGTCATAGCCGACCGTACGGAAGCCATCCACTGGGCTATTGACAACCACCATAGAGGTGATGTTATAATCCTTGCCGGCAAGGGTCATGAAACATATCAGATCATCGGAAGGACAAAACATCATATGGATGAGAGAGAGATCGTGGCCGAATACTTGGAGAAGAGGAAAGAAATATGACTTTGGAGCTTTGTCTGGCTTTTATCATCGCTTTTATCTCGGTGGTAATCATAGGAAAATTCATGGTTCCATGGCTCAGGAAGATAAAAGCGGGCCAGATGATAAGAGAGGATGGCCCTACATGGCACAGGGCCAAATCCGGGACGCCGACGATGGGCGGAATCATGTTTATCGTGGGAACCGCGCTTGCCTGCGTTTCAGCCGGATTCAAGGCGATGACAGAGGGAGAATACGGACATATGATCGTATTCCTCTTCGCGCTTATTTTCGGGGCAATAGGTTTTCTTGACGACTATGAAAAGCTGAAGAAAAAACAGAACCTGGGCCTGACGGCAAAGATGAAATTCCTTCTTCAGCTCGTGGTAGCGATAGCGTTCATATTTCTGCTCCGCAAACTTGGATATCTTCAGCCGCATCTGTATATTCCGTTCTGGAACGTAACATATGAGATACCGGAGATCGTTTATTTCGTTTTCGCCGCTTTTGTCATTGTTGCGGAGGTCAACGCCGTCAACCTGACGGACGGTGTTGACGGCCTTGCCACGGGAACGTCCATCCCGGTGTTCCTCTGCTATGCCGCTGTTGCGTTCACCTGGGGAACGCAGTATGCGGGGC
>CAKSWM010000227.1 GCA_934511545.1 uncultured Oscillospiraceae bacterium
TCCATGCTGACGGCAGCCTTCATCATTCTGTCCGGCGGTTTGCAGGACGCCTATACCTATCTCTGCCGCGGCAAGGTGTTTGCCAACGCGCAGACGGGCAATATCGTGCTTTTCAGCACCTATCTGTTTGAGGGCGACTGGGAGCGCAGCAGAAGCTATCTTGTTCCGATGCTTGCATTCCTGCTCGGAATATTTGCCGCCGAGTGCGTCCATCGCCGCTTTAAATACAGGGAAAGGATACACTGGCGGCAGCTCATCATTCTGGCAGAGATCGTGCTGCTTTTCATCGTCGGTTTTCTGCCGCAGGAATACAACACCGCCGCCAACGCCGCCGTGTCCTTTGTCTGCGCCATGCAGGTGCAGACCTTCCGAAAGGTGCGCGGACACGTCTATGCCAGCACAATGTGCATCGGCAATATGCGCAGCGGGACCGAGGCGCTCTGCGCTTATTTCCACACGCACGAACGTGAGGCGCTGAATAAGGCGCTTGTCTATTTCGGCGTCATCGGCCTTTTCGCCGTCGGCGCCGGGCTCGGCGCGCTTTTGACGGAAAAGCTTGCCGGACACGGCATCTGGGTCTCGTGCGCGCTTTTGACAGTCAGTTTTCTTATCATGTTTATTCGCGAGGAGGAAAAGAAATGAGCCTTGTGTTCCCGCCGATCGGCGATGTGGACGTCTATGCCGAGAATAACCCGTTCATGGCTTATAATCATATCCGGATCACAGATATCGGAAAGAACGAAAACGGCGACTATTACGCGGAGGTCGGCGTTGAGCTGATGCCCGAGTCGATGAACCTGCACGGCGCGGTCCACGGCGGGCTGATCTATGGTCTTGCCGACTGTGTGGCGGGCGTTGCAGCGCGCTGTGACGGAAACGATTATGTGACGCAGAGCGCGTACATCAATTTTCTGCGCAACACCGGTCACGGGGCGGTCCGCGCCCGTGCGGATATCGTCCGGCGCGGGCGGCACATGGCGGTGATCCGTGTCACGGTGCACGACGACGCGGACAGGCTCCTTGCCGACTGCACAGTGGACATGATGCGGACGGGCGTGTAAAAAGCGCTAAGCGCGGCCGGGAAGTTCTTCCCGGCCGCGCTTATGTATTTACCGTTCCGGCTTGGGCAGCGCCTCGAGCGCGGAATTGAATTTTTCCATAACTCCGGGGATGTTGATGCTCTGCGGGCATTTTCTTGCGCACTGGCCGCAGGATACGCATCTTCCGGGCCGCTGGTCGTCGTCGAGCCGTTCAAGGCTCATGAATATGCCCGGACCGGGATCGACGGAGAACTGATTATACAGGCTCAGAAGGGTCGGAATGTCCAGGCCCATCGGGCAGCCGTCGCAATAGTGGCAGGCGGTGCAGGGAACGTTGAACTTGGTGCGGAAGATATCAACGGCCTGACGGAGCGCCTTTTCCTCTGTCTCGGTGAAGGGCCTGTACTCGGAGAAGGTCGCGATGTTGTCAACGGCCTGACTGAGCTCCGTCATGCCGCTGAGGATGACCTGTACGTTCGGCAGGCTCTGCACAAAGCGGAATGCCCATGAGGCGATGGAGGCTTCGGGGTCCGCGGCCTTGAGCAGGGCGTCGGACTCGGGGTCGAGCGCGGCAAGACGTCCGCCGCGGCAGGGCTCCATGACCCAGACCGGCAGACCGTGCTCCGTTATGATGTTGTATTGCTGCTTTGCGTCCTGGAGCGTCCAGTCAAGATAGTTCAGCTGGATCTGGACGAACTCGAAAACGCCCGGCCATTTGTCAAGAAACTCGCGCAGCAGCGCGGGCTTGCCGTGGCAGGAGAAGCCGAGGTGGCGTATCCTTCCGGCCTTGCGCTGTTCTATCAGGTAGGGGATGATGCCGAGCTTTTCGTCGTTGTAGATATCGACGGAGCTCTCGTTTACGTTGTGGCAGAGATAGAAGTCGAAGTAATCGGTCTGGCAGCGGCGAAGCTGTTCCTCAAAGATGCTCTCCGGACCCTCTTCGGGCGGTATCATGAAGCCGGGCATCTTGTCCGCAAGGAAGAAGCTCTCGCGCGGATATTTTTTCAGCGCCTCGCCGAGGAAAACCTCGCTCTGGCCCGCGTGGTACATGAACGCCGTATCGAAGTAGTTAACGCCGTTTGCATAGACATAGTCGATGATCTCCTGTGCCTTTTCCCTGTCGACGGGACTGCCCATTTCGCTGCCCGTGGTCGGCAGACGCATGTTGCCCATGCCCAGGCGGGAAATGCTCAGGCCCTTGAAATCTCTGTAATACATGACCTTTCCTCCTGACGTTTTTTACCATCGGTTGACAAGGGCAAACACGCCTGACAGCGCGTCTTTCCGGCGCTTTTTGTCCTTTTCGCCTTGGTGGGCGTCAGCCCAC
>CAKSWM010000228.1 GCA_934511545.1 uncultured Oscillospiraceae bacterium
CTTCTGGGTGCCGACACAACGGCCATCATCCGAACCCTTCCGGGCTTCACGCCCTCGCGCCCCGCGACCGCCTGATACCGCGCGTCCGACAGACCGCTGACCTCCTTGAAAAGCGAAGTCGTGCTGTTCACCGACCGCCAGACATTCTTCGGATCAACCCGGCTGCCGTAAACGCGGAAGAAGAGATTCCTGTCCGCCCATAGGCTGGGCATCCGGCTGGGCATGGTGTCCACAAACACGCTGTAGCGGCGCAAATTGATCAGAAAGGCGGCGGGCGTAAAGCCAACCGACTCGGCGTCCCTCAGGCCCCTGAGATAAAGCTCAAGCAGCAGCTGGTTATCGCTCCATCTCCTGCCGTCCGCGAGAAAGCCAATGTCCGCAAAGGAGCCGGGCAGATTCACAATATAGCCCGCGCGATTGCCGTTTCCGACAAAAATCCTCTCAGGCATCATAATTGTCGAGGGCAGCTTCCTCTGCCGGTACAGCCCCTCCAGGCGATTATACCATTTCTGATACTCGGCATCCGACGCATACATTCCGTCCGCCTCAATGTATACGCGCGTCTCTCCCTCCCCGGTATAGGCCCCCATCGGATCCTTTACGCAATAGCAGCTGTGGCCGAACCCCCTGGCAAACGGAGCCCCGCTCCACATCCTCCAAAGAGCGCCCTGCGTAGAATCTATTCGGAAATTGCTCATGAGCCGTCGTCACCTCCCTGTTCCCTTCATCGGCCCAATCGCCCCCTACCGGCGCAGCCCCTCGATCTTGATCACCATGCCGTCGCCAAAGTCGAACTGTACGCCGGGTTGCAATTCGACAATGCCGCCATGAGGAACCTGCCCGACCGCGTCCTGGGCGTCCTTGCACAAGATCGCGCCGCCGCTTGCGTTTTGCAGCGCATAAACACTGCGCGACGGGTTGTACAGCAGCTTAAACAGCGGCCTCGCGCCCTTGCCCACAAACAGGCGATCCGCGCGATAAACCTCGTTGGAGGGGAATTTCTGCTGTATGACGCGTCTCTTCGTGCCGTCCGAATTCCTGACGCTCACGTCCAGATTGAGCGTATGCCCTGCCTGTGCCGGGGGCTGCGCCTTCTCCGCGCCGATGTCCGCGCCGCAATGGCGGCACTTCTGCTCTCCCGGAAAGATCTGCCGGCCGCAGACGGCGCAGCGCGCGTCGTCCCTGGGGAAGGCCTTTTTGCAGCCGGGGCACACGCTTTCCGTCGCCGGGACGCTTTTTCGGCAGCTCGGACAGACCTTGAACAGCGCCGCGCCGCATTTGGTGCACATCTTTGCCGCGCCGCTGTTCTTCGTGCCGCACCGGCAGGTCACGGTGATATAACGCCCGCATTTCGTACAGACCCTGGTTCCGGCGTCGTTCTGCGCCCGGCAATGCGGACAGCTGACCGTATCGCGGACGGGCTCTATATGGGGGTCATGTCCATTCCCGCCCAAGCATATTTTGACGTCCCTATGAACCTTCCGGCCGCAGGTCTTGCAGACAATCTGAGGAAGGGACTTCCCGCAATAGAAACATTCCGAAACCGTTCCGAACGTACGCCTGTGGCATTTCGGACATCTTACGATGGTCTTTTCCAGCTTTTCGAACAGCCCATACCATTGTTGAGCCGTCGTGCGTTTGTTCCCGTTTTCTTGCTTGACGCCATCGGAAAACGTCGCGATAAAGGCGTTCCGCATCTCTTCGGGCAGATGATCCCACATCACGCAGCGAACCTGCCAGGCCTTCTTTTCCTTTTCATCCTCCCGCGTCAGGCCAACCGCAATCGGGTAGCGGCGAAGCCCGTTGGACGTATCCTTCGGGTCAAAGACAAAGACGGCCTTTGATCCAAAGATGACCGGCGCGGCATCATAGACATTCTGATCGTGGTCGCGGCAATATTTGACAGCCGCAGCCCCCTCATAGGGACGCGCGCCGGTGAACATGCGCAGCAGAAAGGTTGCCAGCGAAAAGCGATCAGTCTGTCTGTCGGGATCTGCGCCGGCCAACACCTCGGGCGCCATGTAATAGCCCGTGCCAGAAATCGTTCTAATTGTCGGATCGCCCACATTGTCGTTATCGATGACATGCACATCGCCGGTCTTTGTATTAAGATAAATGTTCCCCTCGTTGATGTCCTTATAGCAGAGTCCTTCTGCGCTGGCGAGGCGCATAAAGAAATGGCTGATATTCCTGCCCATCCGGCAGACGATATCCATATCCGGATAGTTTCTCAGCAGCTTGCCCACGGACAAATAGTCGGACAGCTCGACATAGTTCATCACATAGCCGAACGTTCCCGTATGAGGGAAATCCAGCAGTTCCAGAGGAGGCACCATAC
>CAKSWM010000229.1 GCA_934511545.1 uncultured Oscillospiraceae bacterium
CAGAAAGCCCCGCTTGAAAACAGAGACGATCCACATGATGAACCGGTGGAACGGTCCGCCCTTGAATTCATTGCATATCCAGTTCCAGAACTGCGCGATAAGCTGCAGGATCAGACTGTTTTCATATAGCTCCATAAGCAAGACCTCAGTTTCTGTTTTTTAACTTATAAAGCAGTCCGAGCAACAAATAAAGCCGCGCAGAAAATAGCTTTGCAACGACGGTTTTGTTTTTGTTCATGCCGGACGGCGTATAGTTCGAGGCGGCATCCGCAAATTCCGGAATATCCATCAGCAATTTGACCTGCCGCTGCTTGTCTCGGAACGATGCGGGATTCCCGTGGGCATAGATGTTGCCGATGGCGATGAGAAGTCCGGCCCACGCGGTGTTTCTCTGCCACCATGAGGGGACAGGGATATCAAAGCGTGCAACAAGATCGCGCTTGAGCCGCATGGAATTAAGGAAAGTATCGACGCAGTCTGGCATATAGCGGCGCGTGGCCGAATCCGGGTTCTGCGTATAGAGATACAGTTCCTTTCCGGTAACAGCGAGAACGGATGGCAGAGAGAAATACTCTATAAGGAAAAGCTCGTCCTCGAGATAGGCCCCTGTGAATGAAATGCCGTTATCCACGATTTTTTTTCGATCAAACAGATATCTCCAGACGAATCCGTTGAAAAGATCGGCTTTCAGACGGTCGGCAAGGAGCGGGATGATGATCTCGTCAAGAATATCATCTTCAAAGCTTACGCCCTCCGGAAGGGGGAAGACGTCGGCCTCAGTCCTGCCGTCTGGGTATATGCGAAGGTGGCTGCATGCTGCGCAGTCGGCGTCATTTTCATTGAGGACACCCAGAAGCGCCTCCAGAAATTCGGGTCCATATGCATCATCCGCGTCGAGAAAAGCAATATATTCTCCCGAGGCTCTGCCGATTCCTTTGTTTCTGGCGTTGCTGACTCCGGAATTTTCCTGGTGTATGACCTGTATGCGGCTGTCGGAAGCGGCCAGATCATCGGCAAGCTTCGCTGTGCCGTCGGTCGAACCGTCATCGATAATAATAAGCTCCCAATCGGAAAAGGTTTGCGAAACAACGGACCCGACAGCGCGTTCCAGAAATACGGATGCATTATAGGCCGGCATTATGATGCTGACACGGGGCATAACACTCACCGCCTTATCTCTTTGGCTTTGACATAGTATACATTATTCTTTTTTTATTTTCAACGGCAATAGACTAAATGTCAATGCGGAAAATGTGAGCCGAGTTGTGCATACATACGAATTTGAGCCGGCCGCTTTCAATTTCGGCGCACGTTCCGCTCAGCATGCAGACGGCAGTGGAAGCGCCGCTGCTCACGGAAAGAGAAACCGCAGTCTCAGGACCCCGGTTGACAAGAACAACGAGCTCGGTGGAATCACTTTTTCTACGTATGCAGAGACAGTCGCTGCTGACAGCCTCAAAGAAAGCCTCACCCTCGGACAGAATGTCGGAGTTTTCGCGTCTGATCCTGCCGAGCGATGCGTAGAACCCATACAGGGGATGAGGGCCAGGGCAAAACGGAGCTCTGTTGAAGGGATCCGCAGCGCCGTTCATACCCATTTCATCGCCATAGTAGATACATGGAAAGCCGGGGAGTACATAGGTGATACAGGCGCAGAGGGCCTGTAATTCTGAGCCGTGTTCGTCCTGCTCCGGGGATACGTCAAGTTTTGCGGCGTCACAGCGGCTGAGGCCATCGAGCGTCGAGCCGAGGGCGAGAACGGTTCTTATCCGAGGGACGTCGTGGCTTGACAGGAGGTTCATCAGACAGTAATAAAAGGGCCGCGGATAATCAAGCTTCTGCGACAGCAGAAAATCACACAGTCCGAATGCGTCGGTTTTCCGAAGCACAAAGGATATAAGCG
The DNA here is from genome assembly GCA_934511545.1 of uncultured Oscillospiraceae bacterium. GTDB lineage: Bacteria > Bacillota > Clostridia > Oscillospirales > Oscillospiraceae > CAKSXP01. The sequence continues at coordinate 1,904 of CAKSWM010000229.1, forward strand.
CCGAGCGGAGCGGATAGTTCATAACGGAATCAAGCGCGCTGCCAAGCGCATAGGCTCGTCTGTTGCCATAGCTTATCTTTGTGACCGCGTTTTCCCACACTTCGCCTATAACGATGGCGTTTGGGTCCGTCTGCTTGACTGAACGGCGTATGCGTTCAAGAACTTCGTCGGGGATCTCGTCCGCGACGTCGAGACGGAAACCGGATGCTCCGGCCTTCAGCCAGTGCGGTATAACGCCGTCGGGCTGACCGAGAATGTATTCCTGCCATGATGTATCGTTTTCGTTGACCTCCGGAAGGGAATCAAATCCCCACCACGAGCGATAACTGTCCGGATATGAGAAAAAGTCATACCAGCTCCGGTAACTGCTGTCCGGGTCGCTGTATGCGCCGTGCCCGTAACGACCTGTTCTGTCGAA
>CAKSWM010000230.1 GCA_934511545.1 uncultured Oscillospiraceae bacterium
GCGAGCGGTTGGCGTTAGCCAACTGCGAGACGATACGGAGCTTGTGAGGACGCAGCCGCCCCTCTTAAGAATCACCCTCCTAAGGAATAGCCTGTTACCGTTTGGAATTGGAATAGCTATTTTCAAAGCAAAAGGGCGCTTGTGAATCGTTACGTCGAATCAACCGCGCTGCTATCGCCACGCGCGGGGGACGATTCGTTGTGCAATGGTTGGCGCTTTTTATCTCAGACGAGAGCCCAGCACAGCGGGTCTCGGATGAATAAGGAGAAATAACTGCGTTCAGCGGAGCTTTCGCTTCTACCGCTGGCGGAAGCGGAGCGATAAGCTGTCACTTTCGACGCTGCGCTGCTCACGCTACGCGCGGAAAACGATTTGCTGTGCGTTAATTGATGAAAAAAAATCTCGTACTACTGAAAGAATATCGTGCGTAGCGATAGCAGCACGATTGTTTAAACGTAACGATCAGTAAAGCCCATTTTGAGCCCAGAAGTACCCGGCTGCCCGTTAGGAGGGAAAATCCAAAAGGGGACGGCTCGCAAGAGTCCCCTTTTGGTGTGCTTCTTTTGGGTACTTTTCTTGCACAAGCAAGAAAAGTACCTCTGCGAAGCAAACCCAGCCTGGTAAGGCTGAGAGAAAAAACAAAATGTATATAACTCCAAAAAGGAGAAAAATAAATGGCACATAACAGAGATTACAAGCCCGAGGATATCGCGTTCCCGAATCAGGTGATAACGGAGTCCGAGCTTGTCAGCGAAATGCAGAACAGCTACATCGACTATGCGATGAGCGTTATCGTCAGCCGCGCGCTGCCCGACGTGAGGGACGGACTTAAGCCCGTCCACCGCCGCATACTCTATGCGATGTATGAGGACGGTCTCACCTCGGACAAGCCTTTCAAGAAGAGTGCGACCTGCGTCGGCGACGTTCTCGGACGTTATCATCCCCACGGCGACGCCTCCGTCTATGACGCGATGGTCCGTCTTGCGCAGGATTTCTCCATGCGCTATATGCTCGTGGACGGCCACGGCAACTTTGGTTCCGTGGACGGCGACCCCCCGGCCGCATATCGATATACCGAGGCGCGCATGAGCAGGATCGCGGACGAGATGCTGCGCGACATCGGCAAGGACACCGTTGACTGGGATCCGAACTTCGACGAGAGCCGCCGCGAGCCGCGCGTGCTGCCCAGCCGCTTCCCCAACCTGCTGGTCAACGGCTCGAGCGGCATCGCCGTCGGCATGGCGACGAACATCCCGCCGCACAATCTGGCGGAGGTCATAGACGCCTGCATCTGCATCCTTGAAAACCCGGAAGCGACGCTTTCCGACCTGATGCAGCATATCCAGGGTCCGGATTTTCCAACGCGCGGCATAATCATGGGCCGCAGCGGCATCCGACAGGCATATGCCACCGGGCGCGGCAAGGTCGTCGTTCGCGCACGCACCGAGTTCGAGGAGTTCGGCCGCGACCACCGCACGCGCATCATCGTGACCGAGCTGCCGTATCAGGTCAACAAGCGCCAGCTGATCCGCACGATAGCGGAGCAGGTCAAGGAAAAGCGCCTTGAGGGCATATCCGACCTGCGCGACGAGACCGACCGCAACGGTATGCGCATCGTCATCGAGCTCAAGCGCGACGCAAACGCCCAGATCGTCCTCAACAAGCTGTTCACACAAACGGCGCTGCAATCGAACTTCTCGATAATCATGCTTGCTCTCGTCCAGAACCAGACCCAGCCGAGGATACTTTCTCTGCGCCACATTCTGGATGAATACATCGCCTTCCAGGAGGACGTCATAACCCGCCGCACAAAATACGACCTCCGCAAGGCGAAGGAGCGCGCCCACCTGCTGGAGGGCCTTATCATCGCGCAGGACAATATAGACGAGGTCATTCACATAATCCGCACCAGCTATGACGACGCGCGGGAGCGTCTGATGCAGCGCTTCGGGCTCGACGAGGTGCAGGCTCAGGCGATACTCGACATGCGTCTGAAGGCGCTCCAGGGGCTCGACAGAGAAAAGCTCGAGAACGAGTATAAGGAGCTCGAGGAAAAGATCGCCTATTACAACGAGCTTCTCGCTTCCGAGGAGATGCTGCGCGGCGTTCTCAAGGACGAGCTGACGGCCATCCGCGACAAATACGGCGACAAACGCCGCACCGAGATACAGGACCTTGAAAATGAGATCGATTTCGAGGATCTGATCGAGGAGGAGGACTGCGTGTTCACGCTGACGCACGATGGCTATATCAAGCGCCTGCCCGCCAGCGAATACAGCACCCAGCGCCGCGGCGGGAAGGGTATCCG
>CAKSWM010000231.1 GCA_934511545.1 uncultured Oscillospiraceae bacterium
CAGAACGTTCTGGCCGTAGCTGGTTCTGTATTTCTGGCGGCCCAGCAGCTTGATAAGCTCCGGATGCAGGCCGTGGATATTCGTTTCAAAAACGGCGCGCTCGCCCTCGGCCTTGATGGTGGCGTTGACCTCCTTCTGGGCCTTTGCGACCATTTCTTCGATGCGGGCGGGGTGGATGCGTCCGTCGGCGATGAGCTTTTCCAGCGCAAGCCTCGCGACCTCGCGCCTTACGGGGTCGAAGCTCGAAACGGTTATCGCCTCCGGCGTGTCGTCTATGATTAGGTCACAGCCCGTCAGGGTCTCGATCGAACGGATGTTGCGTCCCTCGCGTCCGATTATGCGGCCCTTCATCTCGTCATTGGGGAGCGGAACGACGGAGACTGTTATCTCGCTTGCATGATCGGCAGCGCAGCGCTGTATCGCGATGGAAATGATCTCCCTCGCGTGCTGTTCGGCCTCTTCCTTGTACTGAGTCTCGATTTCCTTGACCTTGACGGCCATTTCGTGGGTAACTTCGCTCTCGAGATTGGAGATGAGGTAGTTTTTGGCCTCCTCAACGCTGTATCCCGAGATCTTTTCCAGCATTTCGAGCTGGCTTTTCTTGATGACCTTGATCTCTTCCTGATGCGCCTCGGCCTCGGCTATCTTGCGGTTGAGGGTCTCGGTCTTTTTCTCCAGCGTGTCCGTTTTTCTGTCGAGGTTTTCTTCCTTCTGCTGAAGTCTGCGTTCCTGCTTTGTGAGTTCGGTACGGCGTTCCTTGACCTCGCGCTCGTACTCGGTCCTGTTTTTGTGTATTTCTTCCTTTGCCTCAAGGAGAGCTTCGCGTTTTTTGCTCTCCGCGCTTTTGATGGATTCGTTTATGATTCTTTTGGCTTCTTCCTCCGCGTCATAGATCTTGCCCTCGGAGTTCTTGACCTTTGCCCGGTGCCCAAGCACTATACCGGCCGCGCCGAAAACAAACGCGATCAGAATGCAAAGCCAAAGCGGTATACTAGGCATAGTAAGTAAACACACCTCCATTCCTTTTGAATTTTAAAGGTGGGTTTTCATCCCGGTTGTTATTCAATTGATATAATAACGTCTCTGGCCGTTTTGAAAGGCGGGCAAAGCCGCGCCCCAGTCGTGTCATTATTACATAATCTTCCGGCCCTTCTCCCCAGATGAGCCGAAAATAACTATCCGAACTATTTTAGCCCGTATTATATTCTATGTCAAGTTCTTTTGCGCCATATAACCGCGCCGCTTGACATATAATATATAATATAATCACCGATCATGAAAGGATGTCTGCAATGAGTTTTACCGCAGTATCACCGGATAATCTGACGGAAAATGTCTTTGACCTCATCGGCCGGCGCTGGATGCTGATAACCGCGGGGGACAAAAATTCGTGCAACACGATGACTGCGAGCTGGGGCGGTCTCGGCGTGCTCTGGGGCAAAAACGCCGCCTTCTGCTTCGTCCGTCCGCAGCGCTTCACCTTCGGCCTGATGGAAAAGAGCGAATGTTACACGCTTTCCTTCTTCCCCCGCGGCGAATACCGCAGGGAGCTGGATCTCTGCGGCTCCAAAAGCGGGCGCGACACCGACAAGATCGCCGAGTGCGGCTTCACCGTCCTTTACGACGACAGCGGCGCGCCGTATTTTGCGGAGGCGGAGCTTGTGCTCGTCTGCCGCAAAATGTACGCCGGCGATATGGACCCCGCGTGCTTTACAGACCCTTCGATCGCCGGACACTATAAAAACAACGATTATCACCGCATGTACGTCGGACAGATCGTGCGTGCGCTCAAGAAGGACTGATACGCCATAACTGACAACACTGTGATAAAAAAAGAACGCGCCGTGCTCGCGGGGCTCTCCGCCGCGAGCATGGACGAGCGCGAGCGTTCCACGGACGCAAGCCTTGACGAACTTGCCGCTCTGGTGGACACCGCCGGGGGCGAAGCGGTTGCCGTCGTGCTCCAGAACCGGGCGACGCCCGACCCCCGCTCCTTCGTCGGCGACGGCAAGGTGCGCGAGATAAAGGAACTGATAGCGGCGAACGACTGCGCTCTCGCGGTTTTCGACAACGAGCTCTCGCCGTCCCAGATGCGCGCGCTCTCGGAGGATCTGGGCGTCAAGGTGCTCGACCGCTCGGGCCTCATTCTGGATATCTTCGCGCAGCGCGCGCGGACGCGCGAGGGCCAGCTCCAGGTCGAGCTGGCGCAGTATCAATACCTGCTGCCGCGCCTGACGGGCATGTGGACCCACCTCGTGCGC
>CAKSWM010000232.1 GCA_934511545.1 uncultured Oscillospiraceae bacterium
GCTCTATGAAAAAAGAAAGGATCTCATCTATACCGGACGCACCCTGTTCGGCGCCCGTCCCCCCAAGGGACAGGAGATGGACGACCATTACTTCGGCGCGATCAAGCCCAGGGTCCTTGCATATATGAAGGAGCTTAACGACGAGCTCTGGAAGCTGGGCATTCTGGCCAAGACCGAGCACAACGAGGTTTCCCCCGCGCAGCACGAGCTTGCCCCCATCTTCACCACCACGAACCTTGCCGCAGACCACAACCAGCTGACCATGGAGATCATGCAGAAGGTCGCGGAAAAGCACGGCCTTGTCTGCCTGCTGCATGAAAAGCCCTTCGCCGGAGTCAACGGCAGCGGCAAGCACAACAACTGGTCCCTCTCCACGGACACCGGCGCAAACCTTCTTGAGCCGGGCGACACGCCGTATGAAAACGCGCAGTTTCTGCTCTTTCTCTGCGCCGTCATCAAGGCCGTCGATGAATATCAGGATCTGCTGCGCATCTCCGTTGCCAGCGCCGGCAACGACCACCGTCTCGGCGCGAACGAGGCGCCCCCGGCGATCGTGTCCATGTTCCTCGGCACCGATCTGAGCGAGATACTCACGGCGATCGAGACCGACGCTCCGTACAATTCCAAAGAGCAGGAATTCATGCGCATCGGCGTTGACACCCTTCCGAAGTTCCCGAAGGACACGACCGACCGCAACAGGACCTCGCCCTTCGCCTTCACCGGAAACAAGTTCGAGTTCCGTATGCCCGGTTCCTCGGTCTCCATTTCCTGCGCCAACACGGTCCTCAACACCTCCGTTGCGGAAGAGCTCCGCCAGTTTGCCGACGAGCTCGAGGGCGCAGAGGACTTCACCCTCGCGATGCACAGCCTTATCAAAAGGACGATCAAAGAGCACAAACGCATCATCTTCAACGGCGACGGCTATGACGAGTCCTGGGTCGTGGAAGCCGGAAATCGCGGACTTCTCAATCTTCGCTCCACTCCGGACGCGCTGGCTCATATGCTCGACGAAAAGAACGTCTCCCTGTTCGAGTCCCACGGAGTATACAGCCGCACGGAGCTGGAAGCGCGCTACGAGGTCCTGCTTGAGAACTACTGCAAGCATGTCAACATCGAGGCGCTGACCATGCTGGATATGGCCAACAAGGACATTCTCCCCTCGATGAGCAAATACAGCAAGTCCCTCGCGGACGCCTGCGCACTGAAAGTCTCCATTTCGCCCGACATCGACTGCACCTATGAAAAGGACACTCTCAGGTCGCTCAGCTCGATGATAAGCGCGGTCTACAGACAGGCAAAGAAGCTCGAGGCCGATCTCCTCGACGGCAAGTCCGTACGCGGCAGCGCGGAGCTCGGCGCATATTACAGGGACGTCATCATCCCCGACATGACCGCTCTCCGCATCCCCGCGGACGAGATGGAAATGATCGCGGACAGCGCTGCCTGGCCCTATCCGTCCTACGGCGAGCTGCTTTTCAGCGTCCGGTAAATAAGCAGGCCCCACAATTTCCGGCGACTTTCAAAGGGAGGTACATATCATGACAGATTTCAAAGGGAGGTACATATCATGACAGAATCCACTGTATTGGAAGCGGTATCAGGCGAAGTATTTTCAGTATGGTTTCTGATAGGCGCGGCTCTCGTTTTCTGGATGCAGGCGGGCTTTGCAATGTGCGAGGCGGGCTTCACCAGACCGAAGAACACCGGCAATATCCTTATGAAAAACCTGATGGACTTCTGTATCGGGACCGTCGTTTTCATCCTCATCGGCTTCAGCCTTCTCATGGGTGAGGATCTCGTCGGTCTCATCGGCAAGCCCGGCTTCGATATTTTCACCGCTTATGAAAACTTCGACTTTTCCTCTTTCGTTTTTAACCTCGTTTTCTGCGCAACAACCGCCACGATCGTCTCCGGCTCCATGGCGGAGCGCACAAAGTTCCTTTCCTACTGCATCTATTCCGCCGTCATTTCCGCGCTCATCTATCCGATCGAGGCGCACTGGATCTGGGGCGGCGGCTGGCTGGCCCAAATTGGGTTCCACGACTTTGCCGGCTCCTGCGCTATTCACATGGTTGGCGGTCTCTGCGCTCTGATTGGTGCAAAGATGCTCGGCCCCCGCATCGGCAAGTTCGCAAAACAGGTGGACGGCTCTGTCAAGGTCGGCAGCTTTCCGGGACACAGTCTCCCGCTCGCCTGTCTCGGCGTGTTCATCCTCTGGTTCGGCTGGTACGGATTCAACGGTGCCGCGGCA
>CAKSWM010000233.1 GCA_934511545.1 uncultured Oscillospiraceae bacterium
GTGGGAACAACTGGACTCGAACCAGTGACCCCCTGCTTGTAAGGCAGGTGCTCTAACCAGCTGAGCTATGCTCCCGAACAACAGCTCTATGATTATACTAAAGCACTTCCGCCTTGTCAAGTATTAATAAACGCAAAATCAGTTCTCTTCCTGCCGTTCCAGAAGCTCTCTCAGCTCTTCCGGCGAAAAGCGGTACACGCTGTCGCAGAACTGGCAGCTGACCTCAGTTTCCTCTCCGGAAGCGATCATTTCCTCCAGCTCCTCGCGTCCGATGCTCGCCATGGCTCCAAGCACCCGCTCACGGCTGCAATAGCACCGGTATTCGACCGGAACTTCGGCAAGTATTCTGGGCTCCAGCCCGGCCATGACGCCCTCGACCACGGTTTCAAGACCGCCGCTGCACAGCAGTTCCGTCACAGGCTTCAGCCGCGATATATTCTCCTCCAGCTTTGCGACCGTCTCTTCATCCGCGGACGGCATCAGCTGCACAAGAAAGCCGCCGGCCGTCAGAATAGAGCGGTCTGTGTCCACCAGCACGCCCAGGCCGCAGGCCGCGCCCACCTGCTCGCTGGAGGCATAATAACTCGTAACGTCCTCCGCTATCTCTCCGCTGACGAGCGCCGTGCTTCCGATATACGGCTCCTTGAGTCCGATGTCGCGGCTGACAGTCAGCATACCGTCCCTGCCGACGGCGCCGCCGACGTCCATCTTTCCGTCCGCGCGGAGCGGAAGATCTACCTCCGGATGCTGCACATAGCCGCGCACATTTCCGCCGGAATCTGAGACCGCTATCACGCTTCCGAGCGGTCCTCCGCCGTTTATGCGCATTGTCAGCGTTCCGTCCTCCTCCTTGAGAAGTTCGCCGAGCATGGACGCCGCGCAGAGCGTGCGCCCCAGCGCCGCGCTTGCAACAGGCGTCAGGTCGTGTATCGTTCTGGCCCGCTCTGTCAGGTCCCTGCCATATATAGCTGATATTTTTGCGCTTCCGTCGCCGGATACCGCGCGTATGATCCTGTCCATAGTTTTCCTCCACTCAATGCGGCGTGTTCTGGGCCGTGATAAAGATGCGCCCTTCCGTGTTTTGCGGCCCGTCTTTCAATACTTCGATATCCGTAAAGCCCTCGCTCTCGAGAATGCGTCGCAGCATTTCCGGTTCATGGGCATACTCGATGTGCTCTTCCTCTTCGCGCCGCCAGAGTCCGCTGCCGGTCTGGGAAAAAATATCCATTCCGTAAAACAGACATTCCTCGTCCTCGTCGAACTCCGCGCGCCAGAGGCACAGAAGCCCTTCCGCCTCGTCGGCGAACAGCTCGCCATCGAGCGAACGCAGTCGCTCCGGCGTGTTCAGGTCGAACATCAGTATACCGTCCGGTTCAACGAAAAGATGGAGCCTTCGGAAAATTTCCGGCAGCTCCTCCTTCGGTATGTAGTTCATTCCGTCAAGACTGCACACGGCGGCGTCCACCGTACCGTAAAGATCCAGTTCGTCCAGCGGCTGACAGATGATGAGCGGCTTGACGCCGCCGGTATTTTCCGACTTTGCGCAAAGCTCCGAAAGCATATCCTCCGACGCGTCGACCGCTATCATCTCATATCCGCGCTCGGCGAGCATGCACGTGAGCGTTCCCGTTCCGCAGGCCATATCGAGGACGGTTCTGATCTCCCTCCGGCCCTTTTCGCGGAACATCCGCTCGAAAAACGCGGCAAATTCTCCGTATGGTATATCCGCCGTTAAAACGTCATACCAGTGTGCGAGCGGACCATAGGCGCTCACTCGCCGTCCTCCTCTTTTTCCTGCTGAGCCAGGCGCTCAAATACGACGGCATATCCGTCCTTGCCGTATTGCAGGCTCCTGTTAACGCGGCTGATAGTTGCGCTGGAAGCGCCGGTCTGCTCCAGAATGTCGTTATAGATAAGACCCTTGCTGAGCAGAACGGCGACCTGATAGCGCTGTTCGAGAGCCCGGAGCTCTGTCACCGTGCACAGATCGTCAAAAAAATTGACGCATTCGTCCACCGTTTTGAGGGTAAGAATGGCCTTATACATATCCATATTTCTGGGCTTCTTCATATTTTTGTTCATTATCGTTCCTCACATTATGTTAATTTTTTATCTATATGCGTCGAACTCTTATATTTCCCAGATATATATTATAGCACTAAAGTGAAAAAGTAAAGGCCGAATTTTGTTCTTGCAAATACTTTCGTCATATACTACAATTAAACACGCGGACT
>CAKSWM010000234.1 GCA_934511545.1 uncultured Oscillospiraceae bacterium
TCAAAGCACCGGGATCTTTATGGTCCCGGTGCTTTTTTTGATAAAAAAAAGCCTTCGGACGATACGGCTGTTTTTTCCGCATCGCCCGAAGGCTTTCTGTTCATCTCTCGCTGGGCCGCCCTTCGGCGTCGCCATAGATGAGATCGTCTATATCCGTGCCCATCTCTTCACCCCCAAACGCACATATACACACATTATATGCGCGGGGCAAGGAAAAATTGCACGATTTCATGCATCATAATTTTACTGTTTTCACGAACATTTCAGCGTCACGCAGACGACCTCCGGGTTGTTCAGGAACCGTGGGATCGGAAGCACGCCGTTCCCGCCGAGCCCGCGGGAGACGACCATGCTGTACCGCCCGCTTTCAAAAACGCCCGCGACGTACTCGGGAAAAAAGTTGTGCTCCGTTCCGAGCAGCCCGGCTCCGCCGGGCAGCCGGACGACCCCGCCGTGTCCGTGTCCGGAAAAGATCAGGTCCACCGGCAGATCGGGATACTCCTCCGGCCAGTAATTCCGGTGTCCGAGCAATACGATAAACTTGCCCGGCCGTTCTTCGTTTATCCTCCGGGCCAGCTCGTCGGGCTGTTCCATCTCCGCAAGGCTGTTGGGGTCCTCAACTCCCGCGATCAAGATGCTCTCGCCGCCGAGCATGACCTCGTCGTAGTCGTTGTGCAGCCATTTGACGCCGCAGTCCTCCAGCGCCTCCATCAGTTCCCAGGCAAGGCCGCTTCCCCAGTCGTGGTTCCCGCTGCAAAAATACACGGGCGCAAGCGCCGTCAGCTGCCTGCAAAGCGTCACGGTCGTTTCGATGTCCTCTTCCCTGTCTATAAAATCACCAGTCAGAAAGATGAGGTCCGGTTCCAGTCCCGATACCTTCTTCACCAGCCGGGCGTTATCCTCGCCGAAGCTCATGCCGTGCAGATCGCTGAGCTGGACGATGCGAAGGCCGTCGAAGCTCCGGGGCAGCCCGGCATATGTGAGCGTATATTCCGTCGTAACGATACGGTAATTGCTGTCCGCGACAAGCGCCGCGCAGGCGAGAACGAACAGTGCCGCCACGCGAAGAAGCTTATGCCGGCTCCGTTTGCCGTTGAAGTTTTTCATGCGTCGAGATCCCTTATGTATACGAGCTTTGAAAGCGGGTCGGAAGCCGCCGGGCGCTCGTCTACCTCAAAGCGCGGAAGCGATTTCATCATCGTTGACAGCTTTCCGAAGCCAAAGTTGCGCGGGTCGAAGTCCGGCTGCTTCTTTATGATGAGGTTGCCGAGACTGCTCAGCGCGACAAATCCGTCCTCGTCCGCAAGATCGGATACGGAGTCGGCGATGAGGGCAACGATCTCGTCCGGGACCTTCTTCTCCTGCTGCTCCTCGGCGGGCTTGCCGTTCTTTTTCGCCGCTGCGGCAGGCTGCTTTGCCTGCTGCGTCTTTTTCTTCTGCTGCTGTGCGGCAGCCTTTTTCGCGGCCTCCGCGGTCTTTTTCAGGCGCTCGCGGATGACCTCGATATAGATAAACTTGTCGCAGGCGACGATGAACGGCGCGGGTGTTTTCCTTTCGCCGATACCGATCACGTATTTTCCCGCCTCGCGCAGGCGAAGCGCAAGCCGCGTAAAGTCCGAATCGCTGGAAACAAGCACGAATCCGTCCGTGCTTCCGGTATAAAGTATGTCCATCGCGTCGATTATCATTGCAGAGTCCGTCGAGTTTTTCCCCGTGGTATAGCTGTATTGCTGTATCGGAGTCACCGCGTTTTCAAGCAGGGACGCCTTCCACCCGCTCACGTACGGGCTGGTCCAGTCGCCGTATATGCGTTTGATGTTCGGCGTGCCATAGACGGCGATCTCCTCCATCACGCTTTTGAGGCAGTCGCGCGGCGCGTTGTCCGCGTCGATCAGTACGGCGAGCCTCATATTTTCTACAGAAGACATTTTGTCACTTCCCTTTCTGTTGGGTTCAGTTCCGCCCTCGGCATACGCAATAGTTTCCGAAGGCGGCGATGATCTCGAGGTCGTTTACCTCGCTGAAATGCAGTATGCAGTATTCCCCTTCCGCGTCCTCCTCCGGGCCGAAGCGGAAATGGCCGAAGGAGCGCACCGCGCGGAACGCCCCGTCGGGGTTGATATAGTCCACGGTCCGCACAAACTCGTCAGGCGGCGTCTGCGTATAAAACAGTGCAAAGATATACGGCGCGTTGACCTGGTCCGTTATATAAACG
>CAKSWM010000235.1 GCA_934511545.1 uncultured Oscillospiraceae bacterium
CTTCGTACCGTGTTCCCTGCCTTTGAAAACATTGATTTTACTGACTTTCTTATGTTTTCTTATTAGGAGGCGAGGGATGCAAGGCTTTTTTATTTTACCCTTACGATATAGCCTTCCTTGCGGGGCTTTGCCTCGGGAGCCTCATCGGCATAGCCGAGGATGCAGTTGCCGACGCCGACCCAGTTGCCTTCGACGCCCCACTTCTTGAGCAGAGCCTTGCCCTCTTCGGTCTCAAAGACCTCCCTGGCGCGGTTGACCCAGCAGGAGCCGAGTCCGACGGCGTGGGCGGCGTTGAGCAGGTTCGCCATGACGAGAGTTGCGTCCTGAACTCCGCTGGGCTTGTCGCCGTCCGCGAAAACGACGATGACGGTGGAAGCACCGTAGAAGGGGTCGGCGTCGCGGCCCATGACGGCGGCGTTCATGCGGCTCATGGCGGCGATGTCGTCCTTATTGGTGACGGCGACCATCAGGGGGGACTGCCAGCCCATCGCGGTGGGGGCATATGTGCCGGCCTCGAGGACGGCTTCAAGCTCGGCTTCGGTTATCTGCTCGGGCTTGTACTTACGGATGCTGCGGCGGGTGATAAGGTTTTCAAGTGCAATGTTCATATGTATGTACCTCCATAAATTATTTTGCTTTCCTGTATTGTCTTTATTATATAACGAACTGGGGAGGATTGTAAATCATATCTTTACGGCTTTATAGACCTCGCCGAGCGCGGTGCATTCGGCCGAGCCGCCGCTCATCTCGCGCAGCGCGGCAAGAAGCCTGTCCGCGCCGTCGCCGAGAACGAGGAAGCGTATCTCGACATACTCGCCGAAGCTCTGGTCCTCGACGATGCAGCCGTTCTGCTCGAGCAGGCGCAGCGCACGCTCATACAGGCTGTATGAACAGCGAAGGCGGAAGGACGTCCAGCTCGCCATGCGGGCGGTGCCCGCCTTTTCCAGCGCGAGCCGCGCCGCGTTGGAATAGGCGCGGACAAGTCCGCCGGAGCCTAGGAGAATGCCGCCGAAATAGCGCGTCACAACGCAGCAGACGTCGAAGATGCCGCCGGAGCGGAACACGTTCAGCGTCGGCTGGCCGCTGGTGCCGCCGGGCTCCCCATCGTCGGAATAGCGCATGACGCCGCCGGAGCGCAGGATATATGCATATACGTTATGCGTTGCGTCGCGGTGCTTATCCCGCGTTTCCCGAAGCCGGGCCAGAGCCTCCGCCTCGTCGGCGACGGGCCAGACACGGCCGATAAAACGGGACTTTTTCTCGATATATTCGACCTCGCCGAAGCCGGCGGGGGTAAGGTAGCTGTCCATGGCCGGAACCTCCCGATGCTCAGTCTGTCTGTATCCACTCGCGGACCCTGCCCATGAGTTCGGGCTTTACAAGGGCCTGTATCACGACGCCGTCGGCGGCGTATTCCGTTGAAAGCACGGCCGCTTCGCGGTGAAGCAGGTCGAGAACGCCCGAACGGTCATAGGGGACCTTGAGCCTGAGCGTGCGCTTGCCCTCGGCGAGTTTGCCGCGCACGGCGGCGATGAGCTCCTCCGTTCCCTCGCCGGTGCGCGCGGAGACGCAGACGCCGTTTCTGTCGTGCGGCAGCTCGCCGGAATAGGCGTCGCATTTGTTGTATACTCTGATGCAGGGCGTATTTTCCGCGCCGAGCTGGGTGATGAGAGAATCGACTACCTCGGCCTGTTCCTCCCAGTCGGGGCTGGAAAGGTCGATCACGTGCAGCAGCACGTCGGCATAGCTCAGCTCCTCCAGCGTTGCCTTGAAGGCCTCGACCAGCTGGGTCGGCAGCTTGCGTATGAAGCCGACGGTGTCCGACAGCAGCGCCTCCTGTGCGTCGTCGATCTTAAGGCGGCGCGTGGTCGTGTCCAGCGTGTCGAAAAGCCGGTCGTTCGCCGGGATGTCCGAGCCGGTCAGCCGGTTGAGCAGCGTTGACTTTCCGGCGTTCGTATATCCGACAAGGGCGATGACGGGAACGGCGTTTTTCTCGCGCCGGCGGCGCTGGGTGCTTCTGACCTTACGCACGGCGGCGAGCTCCTCGCGCAGCTTCTGTATTTTGCGGCGGATATGGCGGCGGTCGGTCTCCAGCTGGGTCTCGCCGGGGCCGCGCGTTCCGATCGGGCTGGAACCGCCGGAGGCCGTCTGGCGCACGAGGTGGGTCCACATGCCCGTCAGGCGCGGCAGCAGGTATTCATAC
>CAKSWM010000236.1 GCA_934511545.1 uncultured Oscillospiraceae bacterium
ACGGATGATGTTCTCCGCCACCTCGCGCCGGGATATCCGCGCGTCCATCGCGCGTTTCTCGATAAAATAATGCGCGTCGCTCTCTTTCATGTTCATCTTTTCGATCAGCAGCCATTTTGCACGGTTGACCGCCCTAATATCCGCCATTTTCTCCTGGAGCGTCTTGTTTTTTGTCTCCATCTTCTGCAGGCGGATGCTCAGCGCCGCGAGCAGCTTTACCGCGCTGTAATAGCCCTGTTTGGAATTCGGCTTTGAAACCGTAAGCACGCCGCTGTCCTCGACCTTATATGTTACCTTGTCGTACAGTTCGTTTTTGACGACGAGAAGTATGCCCGCGCTCATGTCGGCAATATTCAGCGCAAACTCAACGCCCAGCTCATCCGGCAGCGGAGTGTCGATAATGACGATGTCCGCCGGAGTCTGGATCAGCGCCCGTCTGGCCTCTCCCGCGCTGTGCGCCCGGACTATGGGGTCAAAATCGGCCTGAGGCAGAATGCCCGAAAAATAATCGAAGAACTTATCTCCGCCGGAGACGATGAGCACACGCCTATGAGTCTTTTGATAGCTCATGGTTCCGCCTCCGTTTATTCCGTCAGGCTTTCAAAAAAATTCTCGGGCAGCACGGAGGATACAAAATCGCTCTTTCTGGCAAGCTCCACCGCCTCCTCCAGGCTGGCGGGAAGTGTCTCAAGTCCAGCCGTTTCGGCGGCGCCGGCCCTGAACAGGTTGAGGTTGGTCGCGGGCGGAAGCGGAAGCTGCCTCTTCACACCGTCGAGCCCCGCATATATGAGCATCGCATAGGCAATGTAGGGATTCGCCGTGGGGTCCGGAGAGCGCAGCTCTATGCGCTTGAATATTCCCTTCGCCGCCGGGATGCGTATCAGCTGGGAACGGTTTTCCGGCGACCATGTTATATATTTCGGCGCCTTTTTCTCGCCGAGCCGTTTATAGGAATCCTCGCACGGGTTGAGGAAAGCGGATATCTCCCTGATATGCGCAAGGATACCGGCCATGAAATATGATGTCCTGTCAACTCCGTCGCCGCTGCGGACGGACATGTTTATATGCAGCCCGTTGCCGCTCTCTCCGGGCAGGGGCTTGGGGGAAAAGTCGGCGTAAAGTCCGTTCTGGACAGCCACGGCCTTGACGACCGTAACGAAGTTCATCGCATTGTCCGCGGCGGTCATCGCATCGCTGTACCGGAAGTCAATCTCGTTCTGTCCCGGTCCCTCCTCGTGGTGTGAGCTCTCCGGGGAGATGCCCATTTCCAGAAGCGTAAGGCATATCTCGCGGCGGACGTTCTCGCCCCTGTCCTCGGGCGCGACGTCCATATATCCCGCGTTGTCCAGCGGGATCCTTGTCGGGTTTCCTTTGTCATCCGTCTCAAAAAGATAAAACTCAAACTCGGAGCCGAAATAGACGTCAAGGTCCTGCGCCTTGGCGGCGGCCACGGCCCGCTTCAGTATCGCGCGGCTGTCCCTTTCAAAGGGCGTGCCGTCCGGATAGCGGATGTCGCAGAACATCCGGACGACCTTTCCGTGAAGCGAGCGCCACGGCATGGTGGTCAGCGTGGAGGGGATCGGGAAAAGGAAGAGGTCGGACCTTACCTCGTCGGTGAAGCCCGCGATGGCGGAAGCATCAAAGGATATACCGTCGGCAAATGCGCGCCTGAGCTCGTCCGGCACGATCGCGATGTTCTTCTGTCTGCCGAAGGCGTCGCAAAAAGCAAGCCTGATGAACTTGACGTCCTCCTGCTCGATATATTCCATTATTTCCTCATAAGAATAGCTCATTTTCCGCGCCTCCATAATAAACAGGCTCAAAATTTGGCATCGTACCATAAAGAAAAGGATGTTCCCGGAGCATGCGGACAGTCGTCCCATAGTCAGCGAACACCCTTGTTCATTTTGAAGTTTACTATCCGGTCAGGTATTTGTCAACAAAATAATCACACAAAATTTGTAGAAGATTCTTGACAAATCGGATACAAGGTGCTATAATCCACACCAAGATGTGACAAGGAAGTCGCGGACGGATGTATTTCTGTCTGCGGCTTTTGTTTTTATGAATTACTGAAAGGCGTCAAGGACGTCGCTATGGTTGATCCATAGGACTGCTTGCCGCTTTTTTTAATTTTTTATAGGAGAGATATGATA
>CAKSWM010000237.1 GCA_934511545.1 uncultured Oscillospiraceae bacterium
GTGATATCCATACGATTAAGCCCCCTTTCTTGAACGGTATACTATCTTGTAGTTTATAAAGAACTCGCTTGCAAGTATAAAGAACAGTATTATTCCGGTCAGCATACTTGACACATAGTCGTTGAGGTTATACTGCGATGCGATCTGGACCGCTCCCTTTTCCAGAAAAACAAGGAGGAACGAGAACAGGATCATGACGAAAGTGTTGAATTTTGAAAGCCACGCGACGATTATTGCGGTAAAGCCGCGACCGCCGGCCGTGTCGGTGGAAATTGTGTGACTCGCGCCGGATACCGCGATGAAGCCTGCAATACCGCATACCGCGCCGGAGATGGCCATCGTGCGGATATACACTTTGGAGAGCTTGATCCCGGCGTAGCGCGCCGTATTCTCGCTCTCGCCGACGACGGATATCTCATAGCCGTGCTTGGAATACTTCAGATAGATGAACATCGCGACGGCCAGAGCAAGAACGATTATGACATTGACGCCGAAGTCCTTGTTGAAGCCCTCGGAGAACAGGTTGGGCAGCCAGCCGGCCTTTGAGTTCTGGTTAATGACGCCGACGACGTTGGAACCCTTGGGATTTTCCCAAAGAGAGACAAAATAACTCGTCAGCTGGATCGCAATGTAGTTGAGCATGAGGGTGAAGAGGGTCTCGTTGGTGTTCCACTTTGCCTTGAAAACAGCGGGAACGATGCCCCAGACGGCGCCGGCGACGATGCTGCTGGCAATCATGATGAGAAAGAGCAGCGGCGTCGGAAGGCCGGGACAATAGATTATGCAGGCGGCCGTTGCAATGCCGCCGACGAGGATCTGTCCCTCGGCACCGATGTTCCAGAAGCGCATTTTGAACGCGGGAGCAAGTCCCACGGCGATACAAAGCATCGTCATCGCGTCGCGGATGGTGGCCCATGAGCGGCGGCCGGTGCCGAAGGCTCCGTCATACATTGCGGCAAAGACCTTCAGCGGGTTGAGCTTGACTATGATAAAAATGACGATAGAGCAGACGGCGAGCGCCGCGATGAGCGCGATAAGACGGATGCCCCATGCCTGGAGCCTTGGCATACCGTCGCGCTTTATGATGCGGACGGAGGGTTCCCTGTGTCCGTTCATGCGTTCTGCACCTCCTTCCTGAGATTTGTCATTAACAGGCCGACCTCTTCCTTAGTGGTCGTGCGGCCATCGACAATACCGTTGACATAGCCGGAACAGAGGACCAGAATGCGGTCGCAAAGCTCCAGAAGAACATCAAGATCTTCGCCGACATATATGACGGCGACTCCCTTCTGCTTCTGCTCGTTGAGAAGGTGATAGATCGTGTATGAGGTATTGATGTCCAGCCCGCGGACGGCGTATGCCGTCATAAGAACGGTGGGGTTGGAGGCAATCTCGCGGCCGACAAGCACCTTCTGGACGTTTCCGCCCGAAAGGCGGCGAATGGGAGTGGACAGCCCGGGCGTTACGACCTCAAGCTCATCAACGATGTTCTCGGCAAGCTGCTTGGGGGCGCTGCGGTGGGCAAAGGGTGAGTGGCCGCGGCGATAGGACTTGAGCATGACATTGTCGGTCAGGTCCATGCTTCCGACAAGACCCATGCCGAGGCGGTCCTCCGGAACAAAGGAAAGGGACACTCCCTTTTTGTTTATTTCCAGCGGGGACAGACCGATGAGCTGGCTCTCGCTGCCGTCTTCGTCAATGTACGTGATGGACGAGCCGTTTTCGCAGTGCTGCAATCCGGCGATAGCCTCCAGCAGCTCTTTCTGGCCGCTGCCGGAAATTCCGGCGATACCGAGTATCTCGCCGGTATACGCCGAGAAGCTCACGTTTCTGAGGGCAGGCAGCCCCTCCGCGTTGAGAACGCTGAGGTTTTCAAGACGAAGACGCTCGTGCTTTTCTTCGACCGCAGGTCTTTCAATGTTGAGGGTGACGGCATGTCCGACCATCATGTCGGTCAGCTTCTGCGGATCGGTATCCTTCGTGGCAACGTCGCCGATGTATTTGCCTTTTCTCAGAACCGCCACGCGGTCGGAGACGTCCATGACCTCGTGCAGCTTGTGGGTTATGATGACGACGGCCTTTCCGTCCTTTTTCATGTTGCGAAGGACCGCAAAAAGCTTTTCCGTCTCCTGCGGGGTGAGGACGGCGGTGGGC
>CAKSWM010000238.1 GCA_934511545.1 uncultured Oscillospiraceae bacterium
CCGGGCGGACGTTTCTGGAGGATACGATAACCATTGAAGAAACCGTGGAGTTTTTTAAGGAGCTGGATAAGCACCCGGGGCTTGTCGATATCGCGCATATTTCCGGCGGAATGCACTGTGTGCCTGTCTACAATACCCGCATAATCTCCAACAGCTTCTTCCCTCCCGCTCATAATGTTGAAAACGCCGCCAAAGTCAAGGCCGCTGTAAAAAACATGGCTGTCGGGGTCGTAGGCGCTCTGGGCGATCCCGAGGTCTGCGAGGAAATAATCGCCGGCGGTAAGGCGGACTTTGTGATCATGGCGCGGCCTCTGCTCATCGCCGACACCGAACTCCCGGTCAAGGCACAGCGCGGCGAGGACGAGGAGATCAACAACTGCCTGCGCTGTTCCGGATGCCGAAACACGGGATCATGCTCCGTAAACCCGCTCGGCCCCTTTGAACCCGAGAGCTTCTATGCACCGGGCAAAGCAGCCGTCGCTCGCCGTGTCGCCATTATAGGCGGCGGCATTGCCGGTCTGAAAGCAGCCGAAACGGCAGCCAAACGAGGACACAGCGTTGTTCTATTTGAAAAGGACGATCACCTTGGCGGCATACTGCGATATACGGACAACGATAAATTCAAAACAGAGGTCCGCCGGTTCCGGGACAATATGATAAAGCGGGTACAAAAGCTCGGAGTTGAAATACATCTCGGAGTCGAAGCAACACCCGAACTGGTAAAGGCGGAAGAACCTTTTGCCGTTATAGCCGCAGTCGGCGGAAAATTCAGAGACCTCAACATTCCCGGAGTCTGTGATGCAAACGTACTCAGTTCCGTCGAATGCTATACCGCTCCGGAAAAGCTGTCTCAGCACATTGCGGTTATAGGCGGCGGCCTTACCGGCGTTGAATGCGCTGTACATCTGGGCTCACTCGGCAAAGAGGTCACGCTTATCAGCCGGAGCGAAAGTCTTGCAAAAAACATACGGGAGGGAAACATAAACACCCAGCTTCTTCTGCTTGACGAATACGGCGTAACGATCCTCAAAGGCTGTGCCTGCCGAAGCATCTCCGGCGGACAGCTGACCGCCGAGTATGCGGACGGCTCCACAGTCTGCATCGCGGCAGATACGATAATAAACGCCACCGGCCTGGACGCCGACACCGAGTATGCGGAAGCCTTCCGCTATTGTGCGCCTCTGTTTTTCCCCATCGGCGACTGTACCGGACCTTCATTTATTGGAAAAGCCGTCCGGGACGGTTATTTTGCTGCTATGGACATCTGAGGCAGCTGTCATAGCGCCGTTTTCCAATCCTCCGCGCCGGATGCGGCGCCCTTTAACGCCGGGCACTTTACAATGCCGGCAAACCAGATGATCCTCCGTCCGGCATCCGCCGTGCGGAGGATCATTTCACTTTCACCGGCGCTGAGTATCGCCGGTATATTGCTCTTTTCGGCCCTTATCCATTTATTTATGCACCCATAACCCGCATTTATCCTTGAATATTGCTTTTTCAGATGATATACTGTTGAAAAGATATTTATACCACATGGTTGGGAGGATGTACCTTGAGACGCTCAAATATATCCAACAATGTTATACGCAGACTTTCCCGCTATCTCAGAAAGCTGGACGATCTCGCATATCACGGCGTAGAGCGCATCTCCTCGGGAGAGCTCGGCCGCCAGATGGGTCTCACCCCGTCGCAGATACGTCAGGATTTTTCCTGCTTCGGCGAGTTTGGACAGCAGGGTTACGGCTATAACGTCGATATTCTGCGCGAGGAAATTTCCGGTATCCTCGGCATGAAAAAAGGATATTCAGTCATTCTCGTCGGCGTCGGCAACCTCGGCCACGCACTGATGGAAAATTTCGGATTTAGCCGGTATGGTTTTAATGTCCTTGCCGCTTTCGATATCCGGCCGGAGATAGTCGGTACCGAGCTCGCGGGCGTGCCGATATATGACGCTGCCGAGCAGGAAGCCTATATAAAAGAACATAAAGTTGATATCGCCGTTCTTGCCGTTCCTCGCCATATGGCAGACGATTCCGCAGCAAGCCTCGTTGCCAGCGGCATCAGAGCCATCTGGAACTTTACAAACATTGAGCTTAAGATCGATGACCCCAACGTTCTTGTCGAGGATATACATTTCTCCGACAGCCTGCTC
>CAKSWM010000239.1 GCA_934511545.1 uncultured Oscillospiraceae bacterium
GGTTCCTCGTCCGGAAGCTCTCCCTCGGTAAGCTCGGAGAAAGACAGAAGATTTGCCAGAGCGGCCAAAGCGTCGGAATTCGTCGTTGAAACATCGGGGACCGCGAAGCCCGTGTCAGAGAATTCGCCGGTGTAAATATCCGCTTCGGTAAGCGACATAAGAATGGCCATGTCCTCCTCTGGAGATAGCAGGGATTCCGGTTTGTAGTTTGCTTCGTCGGACGGGGCGCGCTCCGTAGGGGCATCACAGGTCGGTTCTTCTGCGGGGGGCGGAAGCTCGGAAGTATCAGGGGCCCCCGCCTCGGCCGGCGAAAAATACTGGGTCCCGTTGTCGGGGACGTCATCGGAGCCGGTAATGTCACAGAGGGAAGCATTTTCCTCATATTCGGAATACTCAGGCGCTTCGCCTGCGGCGGCATAGAATGCCTTTGGCGCGGTCTCGGGCTCGGCGTGTTTTTTCCAGCGGTCGATGCCAATGCCGGAGACGGCTGCCGCAAGGACAACGAAGCAGGCGGCGACGGCGGCAAAGCGCCTCCGCACGGGGCGTTTTCTGCGTGTCTGACGCTCATGACCGATCCTGAACTTTACGTTCTGAGAAATGCCCTCTGGCGGCTGTGCAAGATCGTCAGACAGGCTGTCGGAGATGCTCCGGAATGCGTTATGGACAAGACGGCATTCGTCACACTCGAGAAGGTGGCACCGCAGCTCGTTCATGTCCTCCGGGGATATTTCGTTATCGATCGCAAGGCTTATAAGCTCGCGATATTTTTCACAAGTCCGCATGCATTACACCTCCTTCGCTGTATTAGACGTGAACCGGTCTGAAAGGTTCCCGTCCTTCATAAGAATAGAGCACAACTTTTTTCGTGCTCTGAAAATGCGGGATTTGACTGTTCCAAGCTCCAGAGAGAGCACATCGGCGATCTCATCGTAGGACAGTCCGTTTATCTCGCGGAGAGTAAGTATCTGCCGGTAATCCTCCGGCAGAAGCTTGAAAGCGGTGTTCACGCTGAGGCGGAGTTCGTTTTTTTCCAGAATGCTTTCGGGGGAGAAGCGATCGTCGGGGATCTCAAGCTCCCGTTCCTCGTCCTCGTCGTTAGAGTACGAGATGCTGACCGCTGATCGGCGCTTGCGCGAACGCAGAAAGTCAAGGCAGAGATTGCTGGTCAGACGGTAGAGCCAGACGGAAAACTTGCTGTCCCCGCGGAATTTTGGAAGGTTTTTATACGCCTTGACAAAAGCGTCCTGGGAAATATCATATGCGTCCTCTTCGTTTCCGGTCATTTTCAGGGCGAGACAGTATATCTGACGCTGGTTTTCGATGACGAGAGCTTCAAAAGCGTTTGTATCCCCGCCGAGCACTCTGGATATGATGTTCATTTCCTCAATGCGAGTCAACTCATCACCTCAGTTCCTTCTTTATCTGCTGCGCTATTCTTCGTGCGTCGTCAAGCGTTTCGATCTTTACTATCTGCTGCTTGAAGTACCCGGAGTGTGAAACACCACGGAGATACCAGGCAAAGTGACGCCTTGATTCAAGGCAGGCGATCTTTTCGCTCTTGTACTCTGCGGCAAGCTCAAACTGACGGACGGCCGTATCAACGCGCTCGGCAAGAGGGGGCAGGGGTGGGATGTCTTTTCCCTCGACCGCGGCGTTGCCCTGCGCAAATATCCACGGGTTGCCGAAGCTCCCGCGGCCGATCATGGCAAGGTCACAGCCCGTATAGCGCAGAATGTGTTCCGCGTCTTCGGCCGTCCAGATGTCGCCGTTTGCGATGACGGGAATATCGGCTATCTCTCTCCTGACATCGCGGATAATGTCCCAGTCGGCCTTGCCCTCATACATCTGCGCTCGGGTCCGGCCGTGAATGGCGATAGCCGATGCGCCCGCGTCGCGGCACATTTTTGCAAACTCAACGGCATTGACGCTGCCCTTGTCCCAGCCCTTACGGAACTTTACCGTGACGGGACATCCCGCCGCCGCAGCAACGGCTTCAATGATCCGCTGTGCCTTTTCGGGGTCCTGCATCAGTCTGCTGCCCTCGCCGTTATTGACGATTTTTCCAACGGGACAGCCCATGTTGATATCAATTATATCTGCATTGGATATTTCTTTTGCTTTTATGGCTGCTTCGGCCATAACCTCGGGCT
>CAKSWM010000240.1 GCA_934511545.1 uncultured Oscillospiraceae bacterium
CCAGAGCGGCGTTACCGGCTTCCAGCGCTTCTGCGAGATCATGGACGTGGAGCCAGAGCGCGACAGCGACGGCGCCCGCGACGCAGGCGTCATGGAGGGCAGCATCGAATTTGACAACGTGACCTACGGCTATGCCGGAGACCGCGATGTTCTCAACGGGATCAGCTTCAGCGTCAAAAAGGGCAGCACCTTTGCGCTCGTCGGCCCCAGCGGCGGCGGCAAAACGACGATCTGCCACCTCATTCCGCATTTTTACGATGTTGAAAAGGGCAGGATACTCATCGACGGCACCGATATCCGCGATTTCACAAGAGCGTCTCTGCGGCAAAACATCGGCATCGTCCAGCAGGACGTCTATCTGTTCAACGCCAGCATACGGGACAACATACTCTACGGCCGTCTGGACGCGAGCGAAGAGGAGATCGTTGAGGCCGCCAAACGCGCGAACATCCACAATTATGTGATGACCCTGCCCGAGGGTTATGACACGCAGATCGGCGAACGAGGCGTGCGTCTTTCCGGCGGACAGAAACAGAGGCTCAGCATCGCCCGCGTGTTTCTCAAGAATCCGCCGATACTCATTCTCGACGAGGCCACCAGCGCGCTGGACAACACAACGGAGATACTCATCCAGCAGGCGCTCGACGAGCTTTGCCGCGGCAGGACGACGCTTGTTGTCGCGCACAGGCTGTCAACAATCAAGAACGCGGACGAGATCGCCGTTATCGACGGCGGAAATATCGTCGAACAGGGCACGCACGACGAGCTCATGGCAAAGGACGGCGTTTACCGCAGTCTTTACAGTCTACAGTTCCGCAGCGACGACCGGATATGATCCGAAACGGACAGGTTTGAAAAAGGAGTACGAACGTATGAAAAAGAGAGTGATCATAGTCATTTGCATTCTGCTGGCGCTCATTCTTCTGGTTCCTGTTCCCATGCATCTGAAAGACGGCGGCACAGTCGTATATAACGCTGTCCTGTATCAGGTCGAAGACGTGCACAGGATAAAGGATGCTTCCGAGGATGAATACCTTGAAGGGGTCATAATTAAAATCCTCGGAATCGAAGTCTATAACAGTGTTGAATAAATTCCCGGTGCGGCAGCAAATAGCTTAATATCAAAAAAGGTCCCCCGTGTCGGCTGTTCGCCGCATCGGGGGACCTTTCTGCACGCTTTATCTTATGTTCATCGCCGCGAAATAGCCCTCGCGTATGGCTTCCATCGTGCGGCGGGGCTTCACGCAGTCTCCGGCGGAAGCGACATACGGCGCGGCGTCATACAGCTCCAGCATCAGGTCCTGTCTTGCCCTCATGCCGACGGCGTATGCAACGGTGTCCGCGGGATACACCGTTACCATACCGTCCGCGGACCTTGCAGTCACGCCCTCGGCGGTGATGGATGTAACGGTCTGTTCGTCGTAATACCGCAGGTTCGGCAGGCTCTTGCAGGCGTCCAGCAGCCCCAGCGAAGCCATGCGGTGCGCATCGCGTGCAAAGCCCTTCAGCGCTTCGAGCACAACTACCTCGCGTCCGGCCCGGGCAAGCTCGACCGCGCTCTCGCATCCCGCAAGGCCGCCGCCGATCAGAACTACTCGGCGTCCGACCTTATCCTTGTTCTCATACATCTCAAGGACATGGGAAACATGCGGCAGGTCTATCCCCGCGATACGCGGCCGGACCGGATCCGCGCCGTTTGCGATTATGATCGCTTCCGCGCAGAAGCCCGCGGCATTTTCCTTTGTGACCTCCGTATTGAGAAGTACGTTGACCCCGTGCTTTGCCGTCTGGCGGATGAGGAAATCCTTGTGCGCGCGGAGATCCGTTTTCACGTCGTCATGATCCGTAAAGTTGACTGTGCCGCCGAGACGGCCGCTTCTCTCGCAGAGCGTGACACGGTGGCCGCGCTGCGCCGCGGTTATCGCCGCCTTCATGCCGGCGACGCCGCCGCCGATCACGAGCACGTTCCGGCTCACAGGCTTTTCGGCATACTCATGCTCGAGCCTGTAACCGCGCAGGAGCGTCGGATTTGCCGAGCAGGCAAAGGTCTGGCTGGTCTCGGACTCGCCGATGCAGCACAGGCAGCGGGTGCAGGGCGTTATATCGTCGCTGAGGCCCAGGCGGGCCTTGTTCGGCAGCTCTGGGT
>CAKSWM010000241.1 GCA_934511545.1 uncultured Oscillospiraceae bacterium
TGCGGCAACGAAATCATCGACAGCAGCCATTGCGTCGTCCAGCTTAAGAACGTCGGTGCCGCCGCCCATTGCGCTGTTCGGCTTGCCGCCGCCCTTGCCGCCGCAGATGGGAACTACCGCCTTTATGATGTCCCCGGCCTTGACCCCGGCCGCAACGGCATTATCGCCGCAGGATGCAAGCATCGATATCTTTCCGTCCCGCACGGTCGCAAGGACCGCAACGACGGAAGCATCCCTGTCGCGCAGGAAATCGCCGAGCTTGCGCAGATCTGCCGCCTCGAACTCCGTGTTTGTCGCCGTTATCACATGCAGGCCGCCGATCGGTTTGGCGGCAAAGAGGAATCTTTCGACGTCTCCAGTCAGGACCTTGTCCTTCATCTTATCCAGTTCGCGGCGAAGCTCTCTGCCCTCGTTAACGACCTGTTCCACGCGCTCTCTGAGCTCTGCCGGCTTTGTCTTGAGCGCTGCGGCCGCCTCAAACAGCAGTCCCTGCGCATGGTTGAACGCTTCGAGTGAGACAAGGCCCGTCGTGGCCTCGATCCTTCGGACGCCAGAGGCAACGGAAAACTCGCTGCTTATATGAAAAACTCCGACCTTTGCCGTATTGTCCAGATGTGTGCCGCCGCAGAACTCAACGGAATATCCGCCGCCCATATCGACAACACGCACGACGTCACCGTATTTCTCGCCGAACAGAGCAATGGCTCCGCGCTTTTTCGCTTCGTCGATAGGCAGTTCGTCGGTGTGGATGTCGTAGCCCTCGAGGACCGCCTCGTTTACCATGGATGATACCTTTTCCAGCTCCTCCGCCGTCATTGCGGAGAAGTGGGTGAAGTCAAAGCGGACTCTGTCCGGCTCCACCAGAGAACCGGCCTGATGCACATGGTCGCCAAGTACGGTCCGCAGAGCCTTGTCAAGCAGATGTGTCGCAGAATGGGCGCGCATGATCGCCTTGCGGCGGTCAACATCGATGGAGGCCGTTACGGTCTCCCCGACCTTAAGGCTGCCCTCGGTCATTCTGCCGTAGTGCATATACTTGCCGCCCTTGTTCTTCTGAACGTCGGTGACTTCAAAACGTCCGTCCGCAGAATAAATGACGCCGTGGTCCGCGACCTGGCCGCCCATCTCGGCATAGAACGGAGTCCTGTCCAGAACAATGATAGCATCGCTGCCCGCAACGATCTCGTCCCGCAGTTCCTCCTCGGCGACGATGGCAAGTATCTTTCCCTCTTCGCTGGTGCGGTCATATCCGACGAACTCGGTTTCGGGCATATCCTTGCCGAACTCGATGCCCGACCAGCCGAGGTCACCCAGAGCCTCGCGGGCCTTGCGGGCGCGGACGCGCTGCTCCTCCATAAGCTTTTTGAAGCCGTCCTGATCGACGGTCATTCCCTCTTCCTCCACCATCTCGATCGTGAGGTCGATGGGGAATCCGTAGGTATCGTAGAGCTTGAAGGCGTCCGCTCCGGAGAATACGCTCTCGCCCTTGGCCTTGTGCTGCTCCAGAAGATCGTTATATATCCTGATGCCGCCGTCTATTGTGCGGGCAAAATTCTCTTCCTCGGTCCGGATCACCTTCGTTATATAGTCCTGACGCTCACGCAGTTCGGGGTAGTGTCCCTCGTTTTCGTGTATAACGGTATCGCAGACGACATAAAGGAAGGGCTCGTTGACGCCGAGCAGCTTTCCGTGGCGCGCGGCGCGGCGCAGCAGACGCCGCAGAACATAGCCGCGGCCCTCGTTTGAGGGCAAAACGCCGTCGCATATCATAAATGTCGCGGAGCGGATATGGTCGGTGATAACGCGCAGAGAGACATCGTTTTTGGCACTCTCGCCATAGTGCGCGCCGGTGAGCTCCGTCACTTTTCTTGTGATGTTCATAACGGTGTCAACATCGAACAACGAGTCAACATCCTGGCAGACTACCGCCAGACGTTCAAGGCCCATGCCGGTATCGATATTCTTCTGAGCCAGCTCGGTATAGTTGCCCTCGCCGTCATTGTCAAACTGCGAAAAGACAACATTCCAGACCTCCATATAACGGTCGCAGTCGCAGCCGACGGTGCAGCCGGGCTTGCCGCAGCCGTATTTTTCGCCGCGGTCGTAATATATCTCGGAGCAGGGGCCGCACGGGCCGGAGC
>CAKSWM010000242.1 GCA_934511545.1 uncultured Oscillospiraceae bacterium
GAAAACAACGCCGCCTATCCAATAGTATCTTCTACCTGTTAAGAAAACGGGAGAGATCGCCAAGACCAGTCCAACAAGAAAAAGAACCGGATCTACCATACCTGCAAGCATCCGGCCTGAATACTTCAATGAATCCAGAATGATCCTATCGGTCTGGTCTTTCATCTCCGCCTCCTCAAGTTTTTTGCCGGACAGCAGCTCGCCGACCGACACGCCCAAAACATCCCCAAGCGGCTTTAGCAATGAGGTGTCCGGGAACCCCTTCCCTGTTTCCCAGCGAGATATCGCTTTATCTGTCACCATAATTTTTTCAGCCAGCTCCTTTTGCGTGTATCCCTTCTGCTTTCGAAGCTCTGCAATAAAGCGGCCTGTTGTATTTGCATCCATATATCTTCCTCCTGATGGATAAATTATAACACATTGTCGTTGAGAACGCACCCTATGAATCATAGACCATCAATTGACAAGGTCAAATACGCCTGTCGGTGTGTCTCTCTGGCGCTTTTTGCCCTTTTCGCCTTGGCGGGCGTCAGCCCGCCTGCGGAGCACCGCATAGCCGGCAGCGCCTGACGGTCTGCTTCATGGCGGGGAAACGTACTTATGTCGCAGCGCTTGCGGCAATTCAGGAGAGGGAGAGGTGTTGTCCTTTCGAAGAGATAACCCGCCTGTCCGAGGGGGCAGGAAACAAATATCAGGCGGTTTTCAAGAAACCGGAAACCACCTGCGGCGCCAAGGCCCCTGTCACGGAAGACACGGGCCGATGCGGTCAATAACAGAAAGAGAGGAAACAACATGGATTTTGAACTGGAACGGAAAAAGCCCCGCGACAATGTGATCGCCGGCATCGTAGGAGCGTTTTTAGGCTCCCTGATCGGCGTGGCCTGCATCGTGGTCATCAACAAGCTGGGATATGTGTCCGCAATCTCCGGCGTGGTAATGGCGGTGTGCGCCATCAAAGGCTATGCCATGCTGGGAGGACAGTGATCTGAAACGCATCTTTCTGGGAGAGCTGATGCTGGAATACCTCTTCACGCTGGTCGGCGGCATCCCGACCATCATCTCCAGTCTTCGCGAGCCGGACGGTCGTTCGGAAGTCCCCGCCGCCGAGCCGGACGAGCATCCGCCCGTTCAGGGGGAGCTTTATGCCCTGCGGAAAGACTGGATGCTGCCGCTGCGGCTGAGCGTTTTTGTGCCGATGCTGGCTGTCTCGATCACGGCATCGATCGGGTTTTTTACCACATTGTATTTTCAAGAGTCACGGCTGACAGCAGCCGTCACACTGGGCGGTTTTGTCTGCATGCTGCCTCTGCTCTGCTTGGGGATCCCTACGATCCGTCTGTGCAACGCATTCAACATTTTGTTTGTTCGGGCCGGTGGGAAGCTGTGGCGAGTGGATCTGCAGAAGCTTCGCAGAGCGCAGGATTGGTGGCGTCCGCCCTCTGACCAGCAGGTGGCCGTCAAGCAGGACGTTCTGCGTGAGATCAGCCATCTGTTGAACGGCGGGGCCCCCAGTTACGGCCCCGGCGCCCTGACCGAGCTGAAGGGCCTTCAGGTGGAAAAGGAAAACAGCTGGTGCTGGACCTGCTTCTATGAGACCGGGAAGGGCCGGCGGAAAAAGCTGCTGATCAGCAAAGGCTATCCGGACTTCTGCCCAGTCCCCGGTTCGGAGCGTTCCCGTGGGCCTGTACCCGCGCGCTTGAGCTTTATTCCCTTTTCTCTCGTGGTGACCGCGGCGGTCATCGCCGGGTTCTGGGCATTGGATCTGTCCATCTATACCGGGAGCCAGTCCCGGACCCCGGCTCCTGCGCCGGCAGCGAGTTCACAGTCGGAGGTCAAGAGCATCTCCGCCAGAGTGCCGGAGCAGACCATCGAATGCGAAATATCTGAGGTGTGGTTCCGGATGGACCAAAACTTCCAGCTCGGTCAGCGCACCTTTCTGGACAACGATACCGGGACCCTGTACCGTGTCTATGTCCAGTACGGTGTGGACGCCGACGACGCTTGGGACACCTTGTGCCAGTATATCAGCAAATACCGCACCTCTCCCCTCTTCGACCGATTTGAAGCGGTATATCTGGATCAGGAACCTCAGTCCCAGCTGAATGAGACTTCCCGGTACAACA
>CAKSWM010000243.1 GCA_934511545.1 uncultured Oscillospiraceae bacterium
CGATGCCGTGCGGATTCATGCAGAAGGTGCGGACATTGTCCTCGAATTTCTCCGTGCGGTAGACGATCTTGCTCTCGTACAGCTCGTCCGTCAGGTGGGAGAAAACCACTGCCGGCAGTTCCACGCGCACGCCGATGTCAACTCGGTTGGACTTCGTTGCGATGTCCAGCTCATGGCAGGCGCTCTCCATCCATTTGCTGCCGCTGCGGCCGACGGAGATGATGCATTTGGAGCACTCATAGGACCCATCGTCCGTCGTGACCTCAAAGCCGCCGCCGAGGACGCTGACGTGCCGCACGGGCGTGTCGAAGAAGAATTCGACCCTGTCCTTCAACAGTGTGTAGAGGTTTTCAAGGACGATGAAGTTCTTGTCCGTTCCGAGATGGCGGACGGATGCGTCGAGCAGGTTGAGCTTGTTCTGGAGGCAGAGCTTCTTGAACCGGGAGCCCGCGGTCGTGAACAGGCGCGTGCCCTCGCCGCCGTACTGCATGTTGATGTCATCGACATAGTGCATCAGCTCGAGAGCCTTTCTCTTGCCGATGTGCTCGTGCAGTGTTCCGCCGAAATTGTTGGTTATGTTGTATTTTCCGTCCGAGAATGCGCCCGCGCCGCCGAAGCCGCTCATGATCGAGCAGCTTTTGCAGCCGATGCAGGAGCGTATCTTCTCGCCGTCGATGGGGCAGCGGCGCTTTTCCAGAGGGTGACCGGCCTCGAAAACGGCGATCTTCAGCTCCGGCGCGAGCTTTGAAAGCTCATAGGCGGAAAAGATACCTCCGGGACCGGCGCCGACAATAATAACGTCATACTTCATTTTGGCAGTTCTCCTTGATAAACAGAATAAGCGGCGGCGTCTGAAAAATGCCACCATTCATTGTAATAAGCATTAAACCCGGCCTGCGTCATGGCGCTTTCGAGAAGTTCTGCGTTCTCCGCCGCAGCGGAGGGCACGTCGGCATAATCGCGGTCGGCGAGGGGTGAAAAGTCGTCAAAGTCCGTCGGCATTTCAACGGCGCTCCCGTCCGAGCGGACGAGCGTCACATCGACAGTGTCGCCGCGGCTGTGCCCGGAATAGCCGGACCTCGGATCCGCGACGTAGCTCGGGTCAGGGCAGACCTCCCAGAGCGCGAACTGCGCCTGCACGGGGCGGAAGGCGTCCCATATCTTGAGAGAGAATCCCGCCTGAGAGAGCGTATCCTGCGCTGCGGCGAGCTTCTGCACCGTTCCATAGCGGAGATACGCCTCGTCAAAGTCATAGATAACGGCGCCTGTGAAGTTGTTTTCCGAGGCATAGCGCAGCTCAATGTAAATGTCCGGGATGTAGTCCGAGACGCGCACCAGATCTTCCGGCGCGGGCGTCTCCTTCGGCGGGGCGGCTTCGGCCGTGGGCGCCGGAGAGGGCGAATGCGGGGGAGCGGGAGTTTTTTCGGGCACGGGAGATGCGGAGGGCGCAGAGGTATGCACCGCGGGCGTATCACCGGGCGTGGAGGTATGTTCCGCAGGCGCATCGCCGCCTGCGCACGCGGCTAGCAGAACAAACGCCAGCGCAGCGCAAAGCG
Source organism: uncultured Oscillospiraceae bacterium (assembly GCA_934511545.1). Taxonomy (GTDB): domain Bacteria; phylum Bacillota; class Clostridia; order Oscillospirales; family Oscillospiraceae; genus CAKSXP01. The sequence goes on from CAKSWM010000243.1 coordinate 1,557, forward strand.
CCGCCATAAGATGCTTTCCGTTTTTCACCATCAGAGGCCCTTCCTTTCCTTTTGCGGCCATCTTATCACATATGTGCAAAAAAAGTAATACGGAAATTACCGGAAGGTTAGCCTGTCATATTGACAGTATATACATGTTTTGATAGCATACGATTTATAGCAAATGACAAATACAGCTAATTTGAGGAGGAAAAACATGACAAGACCTTTGGCCGATTATGTCAAACTGCCCGAGCTTGAGGAATACAGCGAGTGGTTCAAGGATTTTGCGGACCTTTACCGTGAGGACGGTATCCTTCAGGTCACGTGGCATACAAAGGGCATGGCGATGCACCACAGCGGAATGTCCCACCGCGCCATCAGCCAGCTTGTGCGCATCCTTTCGCTCGACTGGAAAAACGAGATCATCATCTTCACCCATATCGGTGACAGCTGGATGACGGAATCCGACCCCAACGGTTGGGATACCTATGCGGAGCTCCCGACGGAGCGCTTCCAGCATCAGTATTTTGACGACACAAACCTTATAAAGAACATGGTGTTTGACCTTGACGT
>CAKSWM010000244.1 GCA_934511545.1 uncultured Oscillospiraceae bacterium
CTTCGGCCCAGCTCTCGTCATATCCGTTGCCGTTGAAAATAATGCGCTTGTGCTCGCAGATCATATTGCGGATGAGCCTGTGAAGAGCAGCGTTGAAATCGTCGGCCTTCTCAAGAACGTCCGCAAAGGAGCAGAGCGCGTCCGCAACAATGGTGTTGAGCACGGTATTGGTGTCGGCAGCCGACATAGAAGAGCCGAGCATGCGGAATTCAAACTTGTTTCCGGTAAAGGCAAAGGGAGACGTACGGTTTCTGTCCGTCGTATCACGCGGGAATGCCGGAAGAGCATCTACCCCGATCTGAAGAATACGGCGCTCGACCTTGTCATAGGGCTTGTCCTGTTCGATGGAATCGAGAATAGCGCCAAGTTCGTCTCCGACAAAGATGGAAACTATCGCGGGAGGCGCCTCGTTGGCTCCAAGCCGGTGATCGTTTCCCGCGCTGGCAACGGTGCTGCGCAGAAGTTCCTGATAGTCATCGACAGCCTTGATAACGGCGCAGAGGAAAATCAGAAACTGCGCGTTCTGCTCCGGGGTGTCGCCCGGCTCGAAGAGATTCACCCCGGTGTCCGTGGAAAGCGCCCAGTTATTGTGCTTTCCGCTTCCGTTAACGCCGTCAAACGGCTTCTCATGCAGCAGGCAGGTCAGTCCATGGCGCTTTGCCACCTTGCGCATTATTTCCATGGTTATCTGGTTATGATCAACGGCGACGTTACATTTGCAGTATATGGGCGCAAGCTCGTGCTGCGCGGGCGCGACCTCGTTATGCTCAGTCTTGGCGAGCACGCCGAGCTTCCAGAGTTCCTCGTTCAGCTCGCTCATAAACGCGGAAATGCGCATCTTGATAAAGCCGAAGTAGTGGTCATCCAGCTCCTGCCCCTTGGGAGGACGGGCGCCGAAAAGCGTGCGTCCGGTATAAATAAGGTCCTTGCGCTGGTTATAAGTTTCGCGGTCAACAATGAAGTATTCCTGTTCCAGCCCGACAGTCGCGGAAACATGTCCGCATTCGACGCCGAAAAGGCGCAGTATGCGGCGCGACTGCTGGTCGATAGCCGCCATCGAACGCAGAAGCGGCGTCTTTTTGTCCAGCGCATCTCCGCCGTAGGAGCAGAATGCGGTCGGGATGCACAGCACACCGTCCTTTATGAAAGCATAAGAGGTCGGATCCCATGCGGTATATCCGCGGGCCTCGAATGTTGCGCGAAGTCCGCCCGAGGGGAAGGAGGAAGCGTCCGGCTCGCCCTTTATGAGCTCCTTGCCGGAAAACTCCATGATAATGCCGCCGCTGCCGTCGTTTGCCGGAACGATAAAGCTGTCGTGCTTTTCGGCGGTTATTCCCGTCATGGGCTGGAACCAATGGGTATAGTGCGTAGCGCCCTTCTCCACCGCCCAATCCTTCATCGCGTTGGCCACGATGTTGGCAACAGATATATCGAGCGTTTCCCCCGTGTCCATCGTGTGCTTGAGACTGCGGTAGATATCCTTGGGAAGCTTTTGGCGCATGACTGATTCGTTGAACACCATGCTGCCGAACATCTCCGGAAGCTTACTCATTCCTGTTCCTCCTGTTATTCAGCATATATAGATCAAAGCGGGTCTTTCTGCATTTTTGCAAAACGGCGCGGGTACTTTTCGGGCGTGGGTTTTTCCTTGCGTATGATAACGGCTCTGTGGATGATCCCGGTTTCCGGGATCTCGTATTCGCATATTTTCTCTATTCTGCCGCCGAGAATACTTACAGCCCGCCCGGCCTCGTTTGCTTCGGCCTTTGCGCCGGAGCCCTTCATCGCGATGAAAGCTCCGCCGACCTTGACGAACGGAAGGCACAGCTCGCACAGCAGGTTGAGCCTTGCGACAGCGCGGGATACCGCAAAATCAAAGCTCTCGCGCATTTCCGCCTTCTCCTCCGCACGGGCATGAATGCATTGAACGTCGTCAAAACCGATCGTCTCGCATACCTCGGAGAGAAAGTCTATCCTTTTGCGCAGACTGTCCAGAAGCGTCAGCCTTATGTCCGGACAGCATATCTTGAGCGGCAGCCCGGGAAAGCCGGCTCCCGTGCCCACGTCAATTACTGAAGCACTGGAAAGC
>CAKSWM010000245.1 GCA_934511545.1 uncultured Oscillospiraceae bacterium
GTTCAATTATGGCAGCGGGACGCTGTATCTCGGCATAAAGACGGATGCCAACGATGCCATTTATCTGAACCCCAGTTCTTCGGAAGCTGCCGCAAGTCCGGATAAGCAGATTGGCTTCTACATCATGTCCAGCAGCCCAGAGCTTCTGTATGACGAGTGGGAAAGCGCTGAACCGACCGATAAGATGAACGGCGGCAGCGCAAATCTCGTATTCAAGGGTGAGAAGTTCAATACGGCGATACCTGCGGAGTATCAGGACGCGGATGACTACGGTGTGAAGTGGTCTCATTCCAAGCTGCAACTCAATTACGATGATGGCGGCACCGCCTTGTATATCCGCGTCGTGCAAATCAATACAGGAAAGCTGCTGGCGGTCTGCAAAGCGACCATCACCTATGACCCCACAACGGACAGCCACTCCCTGACATCTCTTACCGATAACAACATCAAGATGACCGGAGAATTGGACGGAACAGGGGAGAGTACGGATGACCTCGCCGCACAGGCAGTCGAGTACCTCAAGACGAAGGGCGGCGTCGCCGCCACCGAAGAGAACTGGGAGAAAGCCGCCAGGAACTGCATCATCGAAAAGGTCCCGACCACCTATGCCTTCCGCTTCATCGGAACGGATGGAAACGAGACAAATGTCGGGAACTATAAGAACTGCGATATCTACGCCGTCAATATTCAGTTTCCCGGCAACTTCAATACCGTTTACTTCGCTCCTCAAATGCAAATCATGGGCTTCGAACGCCCGACCGAGCCGGGAAAGATGGAAATCCGCCTGAAAGTTCTGGGTATGGACGAGGTAAGCCACCGTATCTACAGCAAATAACCACCATTTTCTGAACAAGGAGGAGGACACCACAATGCCTACCATTAAAGCCAACGAGAAGCAGCTGAGCGCCCTGAAAGATATCGAAAACGCGCTCAAAATTGTCGGCGACATCAATGCCATTTTCAGCACGCATTCCAACGTCTGCGTTTCCTGCAAGGAAGGGGAGGGCAGAGCCGCAAAGGAATACTCTGTGGTGCTGGACGACGGAACAAAGAGGAAAGTCTTGACCGCTCTGAGTGCCGTGAAAGACCGCCTGAGTAAGGACGCGACAGCAAAAGCGGCAAGATACAATGTCTCGCTGTCTGATGACGAGCTTGCGATATTTGCCGCCGGCGGGGATACCTCCGCTGCGGAGCCGGAAGACGAACCCGACACCGCAGGGAATGAGGCAGAAGCCGGTACTTCCGATGCGGACGAGGCGGCCGAAGCTGAGCCGGAGAACGCTGCACGGGACAGTTCTTCCGATATCAGTCACGAATCTGCCGCCGGATACTACTGATACCTTCCTCTATGCGAAACAAACGCCGTAGGCAGCGATGCCTACGGCGTTTCTGTTTTTAAATGGGGGGAGTTATAGCGTTTTTGCGATGACTTCTCCGCATACAGACATTCTCTCGTCTGTTGGCATACAGAGAAGCCGGCCAAGGATGCGTCTGATGCGCGGATCGATGACCTCTTGACACTTCTGGGTGTCGGAGTTGATGTCATGGGTAAAGAAACGTCCGGGGATGAAGACGCGGTTGTGAAGCACATAGTCCCGCGCGAGAAAGTAATCGGGGGAGACGTCATACCGATATCCGAACAGAGCGATGCCCGACGGAGTAGGCATTGTTTTCCGGCGTCCGCGTCCCGTCTGCGGGGCGGCAGGTTCCGTTTCTTCCAACTCGGCAACCTGTTGGAGTTTCCGCAGCGTGATTGTTTCATAATGACGGAGTTGGACGGCACCGAGACTCCCTTCCGTGAACCCGCGATCCGTATTATATTCTACGAATCTCTCCCACATGGTTTTACTGTCAATTGTCATGCCGGTATTTTGTATGTGGTGTTCCCCTACAATGCGTTCCGCAGCATCGAATTGAGCATCGGTCGTTATCTGGAGACGGTAGGCAACCTCGGCAAGATTAAGGGGAAGCATAATTTTCGGCGGCATTCCGAAAAAGGTTTCCGCCACGGACTGGCCTGTTACGATGTCGCAGAAAGCGGCAATAGAAGCGGGCGGAAGCAGAATCGCTCCATCC
>CAKSWM010000246.1 GCA_934511545.1 uncultured Oscillospiraceae bacterium
TACCGACAGCCTCAGGAGCTATTATGACCAGACGCTTGGGACCGAGTTCATGCAGCAGCGTGAGAAGGCGATGAGCATCCTTCAGGAGGAGGCAAGCCTTAACGAGATCGTCAAGCTCGTCGGCGCGGACTCTCTTGCTCCCAACGACCGCCTGACGCTTGAAACGGCAAAGATGATCCGCGAGGACTTCCTCCAGCAGAACGCCTTTGTCGATGTGGACAGTTATTCTTCTTATGACAGACAGAAAATGCTGCTTGGCCTGATCCTCGAATATGACAGGCTCTGCCGCGCCGCTTTGGCGCAGGGCGCGGACATGAACGAACTGTTCTCCATTCCCGCGCGCGAGCAGATCGGCCGCGCAAAGACCGTTCCCGCGGAGGAATATAAGACGGTCTATGCCCAGATAGCCGAGAACATGAAGTATCAGATAGACGAGATCGCCGCAGGAGGTGAGGAGCTGTGATCAGGGAATATAAGACAATACGAGAGATCGCAAGCCCGCTGATGATGGTCCAGCACGTTGACGGCGTCACCTATGATGAGCTTGCGGAGATAGAACTGCCCAACGGCGAGACCCGCCGCTGCAAGGTGCTGGAGATAGACCGGGACACGGCGGTCGTACAGCTCTTTGAGTCCGCCGCCGGCATCAACCTTGCCGAGAGCAAGGTTCGTTTCCTTGGCCACCCGCTGGAGCTTGCTGTTTCCGAGGATATGCTCGGCCGCGTTTTCAACGGCATGGGCGAGCCCATAGACGGCGGCCCCGACATTCTTGCCGAGGCGCACAAGGACATTAACGGCCTGCCTATGAACCCCGCGGCGCGCGCCTATCCCGCCGAATTCATCCAGACCGGCGTTTCCACGATAGACGGACTGAACACCCTCGTCCGCGGCCAGAAGCTGCCGATATTCTCCGGCTCCGGTCTGCCGCATGCTGCCCTTGCCGCGCAGATCGCGCGCCAGGCAAAGGTGCTCGGCGACGACGGATCCAACTTTGCCGTCGTGTTCGCCGCTATCGGCATAACCTTTGAAGAGAGCGAATACTTCGTTCAGGAATTCCGCCGCACCGGCGCCATCGACCGCACCGTCCTGTTTACGAACCTTGCAAGCGACCCGGCAGTCGAACGTATCGCAACTCCGCGCATGGCACTGACTGCCGCCGAATATCTCGCTTTTGAGAAGGATATGCACGTTCTGGTCATCATGACCGACATCACGAACTATGCCGAGGCCCTGCGCGAGATATCCGCCGCGAAAAAGGAGGTCCCCGGACGCCGCGGCTACCCCGGATACCTCTACACCGACCTTGCGACCATGTATGAGCGCGCCGGACGCCGCATCGGCAAGAACGGCTCGATCACGATGATCCCCATCCTCACGATGCCCGAGGACGACAAGACCCACCCGATCCCCGACCTTACCGGCTACATTACCGAGGGGCAGATCATCCTCTCGCGTGAGCTTTACCGCAGGGGCATCATTCCCCCGGTCGATGTTCTTCCCAGCCTGAGCCGACTCAAGGACAAGGGTATCGGCGAGGGAAAAACCCGCGAGGACCACTCCGGAACGATGAACCAGCTTTTTGCCGCCTATGCCGCCGGTAAGGACGCAAAGGAACTCATGACCATCCTTGGCGAGGCCGCGCTGAGCGAGACCGACAGAAAGTACGCCGAATTTGCCGAGCAGTTCGAAGCCAGATATGTCAATCAGGGCAACAACACAAACCGCAGCATTGAAGAGACGCTTGACCTTGGCTGGGAGCTGCTGAAGATATTGCCCAGGTCCGAGCTCAAGCGCGTCAAGACCGAGCATATTGAAAAGTATATGAAGTAAGGTGATACCATGGCAGTGACACCGACCAGAATGGTCCTGAACCAGCTGAAGGGCCGTTTGCAGACCGCGACACGCGGCCATAAGCTGCTCAAGGATAAGCGCGACGAGCTTATGCGTCAGTTTCTCGAGATAGTGCGGCGGAACAAGGAACTGCGCACGAGGGTCGAGAACGGGCTGACGGAGGCTTTCGGCGCGCTTACGGTCGCCAGCTCCATCATGTCGCCGGGTATGCTTG
>CAKSWM010000247.1 GCA_934511545.1 uncultured Oscillospiraceae bacterium
GGGGTCGGTTCCGGCACCGGAACATAGTCCCGGCGGGGGAACAGCCCCTTTATAAAACGCCATATGGCGGAGAGGGCGCGCCACACAAAGGTCACGGCGAATACAAACAGCTTCTGGATGATCCCGGTCGCGGCGAGCGCGAAGGCAGAAGCGGAAAAGCCGGAGACCAGCAGAAGGTTTTTTACGCGCATTCCGGCTGGCGTGCGGCTGCCGGAGCCGTGTGAGCCGTCGAAAACGCTTTTGAAGTTGGCGCATACAAGGCACAGAACGAAGTTTGCAGCCGCAAGGCAGGAAACGACGCCGCAGCTGCCGCCCGAAAGGGAAACAAGGACGATATCAAGCAGATAAACGGCGGTGGAAGCGGCCAGAAGCGCCTGAGGATAAACGGGGACGGCACGTCCGCCGGCAAAGCACAGAACAGCCGCCGGGATCAGCATCACGGCGGCGGATATCAGCTCCGCCGGCGCTTGCGGAAGGGTGACGAGCGCTGCCAGGCCCGCCGAGACAGGGACGGACAAAACGCGGAAAATTGCCGGTACAGCCGTTCGTTTTCCCGCAAAAAAGCGGCCCGCGATATATGCCGGCATAAGGGCAAAGCCGGAAAACGCCCATACATAGAATTCCCGGCCGCGGACAAAAAGTCTTTCCGTGACCAAAGCCAGGGCGAAGGCCAGCAGCGCGCCGAGAATGAAGCCGAGCGCTTCTTCCGCAAGCCGGAGAGCGGTGCTTCGCTTTATCATGGCTGCACACCTCCCATCGGGATATGAACAACGACGTTGCCCTGACGGCGCAGCGCTTCCGCTCGCCTTTCGAGCTCTGCGTTCCAGTATGCCGAGACGCAGAGGATATCCACCATTTCCGTGCGCCTTTCAAGCTCGGCGTCCATGAGAGCGTCGAAGCTAATGCGTTTTTCGATCTTTGTGACCGCCAATGCCTCGAGGACCGTGTCAAGTCCGCGGCTTGCGGGCTGCACCGAGATCAGCTCCGCGCCTTCGCCGAGAACGCTGCCGGCGTTTGCGCGCAGACCGGGTGACATGCCGTTCTGAACGGCCCAGGCAGCAAGCCTTGCCGCGATGCTGATGCCGCGCTCGATCAGCTCTGTCTCCTCCGGTTCCATCGTGCCCCAGAGATCCGCGCGGATCTGCGTGTTGAGAAGGATCAGCAGCCTTGGCTCGACCGTATAGTCGCGCCGGTTGACGTACAGTTCGTCCATTCTCGCCGTCGCGGCCCAGTTGACATCGCGCCGGGAGTCGCCCGCCCGGTATTCGCGCACTCCGCTTGTCAGTATCGGGTCCGGATCCGTCCAGCGGCGTACGCTGACCTCGCCCTGCCATTGAAGAGCCTCATGCGGAAGTTCATCCGGGCGCAGCAGAGCGGGATAGACCAGAAGCTTTGCCGCGCACGAAAAGTCGCGGGAACGGGAGACGAGGCCGAACAGATCCCCGGCTGTGGCAGAGACACTGGAGCAGTCGTAATACCCGCGCCTGTCCGGCGTCACGGAGTGACGCCTCGTTATGCGCTTATAGCTGCCGAGAAAGAACACGCTCCTGTGAAAGCGGTTTGCGCGCACGTCAAGATTCTCCTGACGGCCGAAATGCAGGTGAGGCGACACCGCGCTTTCGATGCGCAGCCACGGAACAGGAAGCAGCTTGCCGTTTTCGATGACCTCGACAAGGCAGACCGTTTCGCCGGCGTATATTCTGTTTTTCTCGAAATAGCGTTTGTATTCAATGTTTTTCAGCCCGCTGCGGCTGTAAAGCGCGACCTGGCACAGCGCCAGCAGACAAACAACGAGTATCAGCCGGAATACGGTCATATCGCGCCGCCTTTCAGTCGCTTATATTCTCCGAGGGAACGGGAACGCTGCCGAGCACCGCGCTTATGATATCGGCTGCTTTTGTACTGCTGCCGTATCCGGCGCGGACGACGAGCCTGTGGGCAAACACGGGCTGCGCAAGCTCGCGCACATCGTCGGGCAGGATGTAATCGCGTCCGCGGATGGCGGCCAGAGCCTGCGACGCACGGAGCATGGAGAGCATGC
>CAKSWM010000248.1 GCA_934511545.1 uncultured Oscillospiraceae bacterium
GTCCGGCGGCAGCCTGAGCTTCATCTGCACACAGACGGAAGTGCCTGCGGATATCCGTTCTCAGGCGGAAACGCTGGCGGGCCGGGGCAAGACGCCCCTGTTCTTCAGCCGCGGCGGAAAGCTTGAAGGTATCATCGCAGTGGCGGACGTCATCAAGGAGGACAGCCCGCAGGCCGTGCGCGAACTTCGCGGCATGGGCATCCGCGTCGTGATGCTGACGGGCGACAACGAGCGCACCGCAAAGGCCATCGGGTCTCAGGCCGGCGTGGACGAGGTCATTGCCGGCGTGCTTCCGGACGGCAAGCAGAGCGCCATACGCACGCTCCAGCAAAGCGGCAAGACGGCCATGGTCGGAGACGGTATAAACGACGCGCCGGCGCTGACGCAGGCAGACACCGGGATCGCCATCGGCGCGGGCACCGACATTGCCATCGACGCCGCCGACGTTGTGCTGATGCACAGCCGCCTGTCCGACGTTCCCGCCGCGATCCGCCTGAGCCGCGCGACGCTGCGGAACATCCACCAGAACCTGTTCTGGGCATTCTTCTATAACTCTGTCGGCATACCGCTGGCCGCCGGAATTTTCATCCCGCTGGGACTGACGCTGAACCCCATGTTCGGTGCAGCGGCAATGAGCCTTTCCAGTTTCTGCGTTGTCTCCAACGCCCTGAGGCTCAACCTGTTCAACATCCGCAGCTCAGCAAAGGATAAAAAGTTCAAAATCAAGCAGAAGGAGAAAAAGGATAACATGAAAAAAACGCTTAAGATCGAAGGTATGATGTGCGCACACTGCGAGGCACGCGTCAAAAAGGCGCTGGAGGCCCTCCCCGAGGTATCCGAAGCCGCCGTCTGTCACGAGGCCGGCACCGCCGTTGTTACGCTCAAGTCCGAAGTTTCCGGCGACAAGCTGAAAAAGGCCGTGGAGGAGCAGGACTATACCGTCACCGCCGTCGAGTGACCGAACACGCGGAAAAGCGCTCCCCGGGAGGGTGATCCTCCCGGGGAGCGCTTATTTCGTTATGCAGCTCCGGCTGCCTCTCACGGTCCCGGACGGATCGTTTGAAATTCCGCCGTTTATGTGCTATAATGCTTCCGGTAATAACACGAACAGGAGACATACATGCTTAAAAGATTTATCAGTTACTACAAACCTCACCGCCTGATATTCACGCTGGATATGCTGGCGTCTTTCTTTGCCTCCCTCATCGGCATCGTCTATCCGATACTGACCCGGCGCATGCTCAACGACCTTATCCCGAACCGCAACATACGCATGGTCGTCATCTTCGGCCTCGGCCTCCTTGCGATCTATGCCGTGCGTATGCTGCTCAACTACTTCATTCAGTATCAGGGACATATGATGGGCGTCAAGATGCAGGCGCAGATGCGCCGCGAGATGTTTGACCACCTTGAAACGCTGCCGTACAGCTTTTACGACGATCACGAGACCGGCAAGATCATGTCCCGCATGACCAGCGACCTGATGGACATCAGCGAGCTGGCCCACCACGGGCCCGAGAACATCATCATAACGACGATAACCATCGTCGTATCCTTTGTTTACCTTGCTACCATCAGCTTCTGGCTGACGCTGCTGATATTCCTGTGCGTGCCGCTGCTGATCGCCGTGTCGGTGCCGCTGCAAAGAAAGGAGCGCGAAGCGTTCATGCGCTCGCGTGTGTCCACGGCACAGATAAACGCCTCCCTTGAAAGCAGCATTTCCGGAATACGCGTGACCAAAGCCTTCAACAACGCCGAAAAGGAACATGAGAAGTTCGAGGTCGGAAACTCCGCCTTCGTCGAAGCGCGGCGCGACGCATACAAGGCGATGGGACAGTTCCATTCCTCCACCTCGTTCATAACGAACGTCTTTAACGTCGTCGTTCTTATCGTCGGCGGACTGTTCCTCTATAAGGGCAGCATCAATTTCGCCGACTATTCCGCCTTTATCGTCTCTATAAGTCTCTTCACGACCCCGGTGACCACGCTCATCAACTTTATGGAGCAGTACCAGAG
>CAKSWM010000249.1 GCA_934511545.1 uncultured Oscillospiraceae bacterium
TTCCCACAGCGTTATACACGCTGTCGATCTTGACACTATCTATGCAAACTGCGACTACATAACCATCCACGTTCCCTACATGGATTCCACTCACCACATGATAGACGCTGCGGCAATCGGCAAAATGCGCGGCGGTGTGCGCCTGATAAACGTCGCGCGCGGAGAGCTAGTTGACGACGATGCCCTGATAAGCGGTCTCAGCTCCGGAAAAATCGCGCGCTATGTCACCGATTTTCCCAATGACCGCATAGCCGGGCTTTCCAATGTCGTACCGATGCCGCATATCGGCGCTTCCACTCCCGAGAGCGAGGAGAACTGCGCCGTAATGGCTGCAAACGAACTTGTCGATTACCTCAATAACGGCAACATCAAAAACAGCGTCAATCTCCCCGCCGTTTCGCTCGACCGCATGGGCGTGTCCCGTCTGTGCGTTATCCACCGCAACAAGCCGGGCATGATAAACCAGTTCCTCGACCTCATAAGCGCTCAGAACATCAACATCGAGCATATGATAAACAAGCCCCGCGGCGAATATGCCTACACCGTTATAGACACGGGTTCCCCTATAACGGAGGATATCGCAGGCTCCATTTCCGCGATGGGCGAGGTAATGAAGGTCCGTGTTCTCTAATACCCGGGAATAACCGTGCAGATATGATCGAGTCTGCCGGAAGCATCCTTTATACGTACAGAAGCCGATACTGAAACAGTATCGGCTTCTTTTTTATTGATCCTGGACCGGTGTATTACTCTATACCACCTGAAAAATATAAAACTTGAGATAATCCGTCTCCGGCACGTTCCACAGTATCGGATGGTCGGGAGCCTGCTGCCGTGCCTCGATCTGCCGCAGCTGGACTCCGGCGTCCCGCGCAGCCGAACGCAGCATCTTTTCAAACAGCTCTCCCGGCATAAAATGGCTGCATGACGCCGTTGCAAGATATCCCCCGCGCGGCAGAAGCTTCATGGCGCGAAGGTTGATCTCCTTATATCCCTTTTCGGCGCGGGCAACGGTCCTGCGCGATTTTGTGAACGCGGGCGGATCCAGAATAATAAAATCATAGGGCGCCCGTCCCTGCTTTTCCAGCTCTGGGAGGAGGTCAAAGACATCTGCCGTAACAAAGTCCATTTTATCCTCAAGCCCGTTGCGGCGGGCGTTCGACCGCGCCATCTCTATCGCGGAGGCCGAAACATCCACGGCCGTTACATGCTCCGCGCCGCCCCTGGCCGCGTTTAGCGCGAACGACCCGGTGTGGGTGAAACAGTCAAGGACATGTTTCCCCTTTGCCAGCCGCGCAACGGCAAGGCGGTTGTATTTCTGGTCGAGGAAAAATCCGGTTTTCTGTCCGTTTTCAACGTCCACGCTGTAATAAACGCCGTTTTCGCATATCTCCGTCACGGCGCTCTCCGGCACGGGCAGTCCCTCGAGCGGATACCAACCCCTGTTCTGTTCCAGTCCCTCAAGCTCACGTATTGCAGCGTCGTTGCGTTCGAATATCCCGCTTATATGCTCGCCGTCCTCTTCAAGCACCTCACGCAGGAGCGGGAACAGCACAGGCTTTAGCCTCTCCATGCCGACAGAAAGCGTCTGCGTGACGAGAATGTCGGAAAACCTGTCCACCGTCAGGCCGGGAAACGAATCCGCCTCTCCGAAAATGATGCGGCAGCAGGAAACGTCGTCTCCCATGACCGTCTTGCGGTAGTCCCAGGCATAGCGCAGTCTCCGTTTCCAGAAGGCCGCGTCAAATCTGTCGTTTGCGTTGCGGGAAACCAGCCGCACTCTTATCTTGCTCTCGCGGCTGAGAAACCCTGTTCCCAGGTATTTTCCCTTTTCGCTGACAGCGTCGACCAGTCCGCCGTTTTCGCACCTGGTGTCCTCGCTGACGACCTCCGCCTCATAGATCCAGGGGTGCCCCTGCTCCACCCAGCGTGTTCCCTTCTGCGTTATAACGCATTTGGGAAAATCCCGCTGTGCCTTCACAGAAGCTCCTCCATCTCATTGAGCAGTTCCCCAA
>CAKSWM010000250.1 GCA_934511545.1 uncultured Oscillospiraceae bacterium
CTGCGCGAAGCGTATGGGCGCGGACGAGGTCTACATAGTCTACCGCCGCAGCATGGATGAGCTTCCCGCCCGTAAGGAAGAGGTCCATCATGCTCAGGAGGAAGAGGTCATCTTCAAGCTTCTCAACAATCCTGTCGGCATCGTCGGCGACGAGAACGGCTGGGTCAAGGGCCTTGAATGTGTCGAGATGGAGCTTGGTGAGCCTGATGCTTCCGGCCGCCGCCGTCCTATCGAGAAGAAGGGCTCCAACTTTGTGCTTGACGTTGACGCGGTCATCATCGCGATCGGCACGAGCCCGAACCCGCTGATCCGCTCCACAACTCCGGGCCTTGATGCAAATGCAAAGGGCTGCATCGTTGCGGACGAAAGCATGGCGACCAGCCGCGAGGGCGTGTTCGCCGGCGGCGACGCCGTTACCGGCGCTGCAACCGTTATTCTGGCGATGGGTGCCGGCAAGACCGCCGCGGCCTCCATTGACGAGTACATCCAGAACAAGAAATAAGTTACTCTGCAAAGAGAAGGCGCGGCCTGAATTGGCCGCGCCTTTGATTATTTTGTCATTCAGGAGGATAAAATGAAGGAAAACAGCATTTTGCGGCGCAAATGGTTTCTGTATGCAACGGGCTTTTTCTCCGGAATGTCGGTAATGGCGATAGAGCTTGGCGCAAGCAGACTGCTCGCGCCGTATTTCAGCTCGTCACAGATCGTCTGGACTGTTATTATCGGCACTATCATGATCGCAATGGCGATAGGAAACGTCTGGGGCGGCAGATCGGCCGACAAAAACCCTGACCCCGGAAAGCTTTATTTTAGAATACTGCTTGCTGCCGTCTGGACGGCGCTGATTCCGTTTGCCGGTAAGTATATAATCGCGGGAATAACCGTCCTGTTGGCGCTGTTTGTCAGCAGCAATTTCCTTGTGTGGGCTTCGTTTGCCTCCTGCGTCGTGTTGTTTGTGTTACCTCTTATGATACTCGGAACAGTTACCCCCAGCCTTATGAAATATGCGACAGACAGCCTTGAAGATAACGGAAGAACCGTTGGAGAACTGGAAGCGCTGGGGACCATAGGGAGCATAATTGGAACGTTTACACCCACGTTCATCACCATACCGGCGCTTGGAACGTCCCGTACTTTCCTGCTATTTGCCGCTATACTTGCGGTCATAAGCGGCGTTTTCTTTGCTGCGGATTCCGGCAGGGGAAAGCGGATGGCCTGTATGATACTTTCTGTTTTGGTCGCGGCGTCGGCGTTTTTGCCGGTAACGGACAGCTTTGCCTTCTGGGAGGATGACATCGTCTATGAGGGCGAGTCGATTTACAACTACCTTCAGGTCAAGGAGACGGACAACAGCGTCATTCTCTCGACAAACGTTGCCGCCGGGGTCCAGTCCATAATGATGAAGGACGGCGGACTGACGGGAATGTATTATGACTATGCAATGGCCGCGCCGCTAATGACGGATCAGCCGGAGTCTGCGGAAATGCTTATCCTCGGTCTGGGTACGGGAACATATGCAAATCAGTGCCTTAAATACTTTCCCGATATAAAGATAGAGGGCGTCGAGATCGACGAGGAAATAACCGAGCTCGCCAGAGAGTATTTCGCTCTTTCAGATAAAGTCAAGGTGACCGTGGAAGACGGCAGGGCATATCTTTCGCAGGCCGGAATGTATGATGTCATTATGATTGACGCATATCAGGACATTACGATCCCATTTCAGATGTCTACGGTGGAGTTTTTCACGGCGGTCAGGGAGCATCTGAAGGATAACGGCGTCATGGTCGTGAATATGAACATGACTTCTTCCGGAGAGGGCGGCATCAACGACTATCTATGCGATACGATTGCTTCCGTTTTCCCGAATGTATTTACGGTGAATGTCTCCAACAATACAAATACAGAGCTTTTTGCGTCAGCGGCGGATGGCATGCTTGAACGATTTGAAGGAAACCGCAGCAGGCTGGAAGATGAGCCTCTGTCCGCGCATATGCAGAGGGTATATGACGCCC
>CAKSWM010000251.1 GCA_934511545.1 uncultured Oscillospiraceae bacterium
TCGGATATTCCACGCTTGCCTTTGTCATAGGCATTCTGGATGGCGTCGTCGCCCGCGTGGGCCTGTCCGTGCTGCTCGGGCTCGTGTTTGACATGGGCGTCGTTGGATTCTGGTACGGCAACTCACTGGCGGGATATGTGACCGTGCTGTTGGGCGCGGCTTACTACCTGAGCGGGAGATGGAAAACACGCAAGCTGATCGTGGATGAGTAATGCCGGCGGAACTGTCCGGCGAACATACGGCGTCCTGCGCCCGATACATCGGCACGGGTGAAGATGTTGACTGAATTTTCGTAAAAGTATATAATTAAATTTAGCTGAAAAACCGGTCCGGCCTCTCGGAAGTGCCGCCAGTATATGATTGGAAACCGCAATGGATTCGGAAACCTGCAAAAGAACGAGCGCGCGGGCCGCTGTGCCGCGCGGCAGATTTAACAGGAGGGTAATGCCATGGGAAAATATGATATCCTTTTTCGCCCGCTGAAGGTGGGCGGCGTCACGCTGAAAAACCGTATTATCGCTTCACCGACATCCATGTCCCCACTCGGACGGGGATACAGCTACACAGAGGAAAATTTTGAGGTTTACCGGCTGAAGGCCATGGGCGGCGCTGCCGTCGTCACGGTGGGCGAGGTCATGGTTGACCTTGTAACGGGCCGGTCACATATTCACCAGGCAGGCATCAACGAGCCGGAGCAGGAGCGTCCCTTCCGGCTGATGACGGAAGCTATCCACGCCGGCGGCGCTCTTGCCTCCGCAGAGCTGGACCACGGCGGCGCGCTTTGCGATCCGATTTTTCTGGATGGGCGGAAACCAATCGGCCCGTCCGGCTATATCGACAGCTACGGCGACGAGGTCGTTGAGATGACCGAAGAGCAGATATATGCCATCGCGGAGCTTTACGGCGAGGCCGCAAGGAATGCGAAGGCATACGGTTTTGACATGGTGATGATACACATGGGACACGGCTGGCTTCTGCATCAGTTCATCTCCGAGATAACGAACCACCGCACGGATCAGTGGGGCGGCAGTTTTGAAAACCGTATGCGCTTCCCGCTGCTGGTCGTGGACAAGGTGCGCAGGGCCGTTGGCCGCAGCTTCCCGATCGATGTGCGCATCTCCGGCTCCGAGCGCTGCCCGGGCGGCTATGGCATCGAGACCGGCATCGAGATCGCCAAGGCGCTGGACGGCAAGGTGGATCTGATCCACGTTTCCGCGGGCACTCAGGAATATCCCTATTCCGCGGTGCTGATGCACCCCGGAATTTTCCAGAAGCCGATGGAAAATGCTCATCTGGCCGCGGAGATCAAAAAGCATGTCAAGACACCGGTGTGCACGGTCGGCGCGTTTTCCGAGCCGGACGACATGGCCGGGTTCATGGAGGAGAGCGGCGTGGACGCCATCGCTGTCGGCCGCGCGCTGCTGGCCGATCCGTATCTGCCGAAAAAGATCATGGACGGAGAACCGGAGAAGATTACCCGCTGCCTGCGCTGCACCGAGTGCCTGAGCGGACTTATCCGCTGCGAAATACTTCGCTGCGCGGTAAATCCGGCCATCGGCAGAGAGCGTGAGATACTGCATCCGCTGCCGGTTCTTCGCAAGCGGAATATTCTGATCGCCGGAGGCGGCCCCGCCGGTATGCAGGCCGCGCTCACCGCCGCCGAACGCGGCCATCAGGTGACGATCGTTGAAAAGAGCGACAGACTCGGCGGACTGAAGTTTGCCGACAACGCCGGCTTCAAGTATACCCTGCGCCGCTTCCGCGACATGCAGGCGCAGAAGATAATGAACCACCCGGACATTGACGTGCGTCTGAACACGACCGTGACGGAGGAACTGGTGAAGGAACTCCGGCCCGATCTGCTGCTGATAGCGGTCGGCGCATCGCCGATGAAGCTGCCGATCCCCGGCGTGGACGGCGATAACGTGATCTATTGCTCCGAGATACGTCCGGACACCGCGATCGGCCGCAGGGCGGTCATAATCGGCGGCGGTCTGGCCGGG
>CAKSWM010000252.1 GCA_934511545.1 uncultured Oscillospiraceae bacterium
AGCTTTCCCTTTTCCTTCAGGCCCAGCACGATATTCTCTGCGGCGGTCAGAACATCGACAAGCTTGAAATGCTGATGGATCATGCCTATTCCGAGATCGAAAGCGTCCTTGGGAGAGCGGATCGTGACAGGCTTTCCATTGACGAATATTTCGCCGCTGTCCGGAAAGTATATACCGGCGAGCATATTCATGAGGGTGGTTTTTCCACTGCCGTTTTCGCCCAGCAGGGAGAGGATCTCGCCTCTGCGGATGTCGAGATCGACGTTGTCGTTTGCGATGACCTGCCCGAAGGCCTTGGTAATATTTTTCATACTGACAGCATTTGCGTATTCCAAAAGCGTCACCCTTTCCGCGTTATCAAAGTTGAAAAAATACTAAATAATTATAGCATATATACAGGTGCCATGCAAAACAAAATATGCGGGCAAAAGATGGCCGGCGATGTGAAAAACAAACAGCGGCGGGTAAACTTTTGATTAATCCGCACAATAAAAAAACGGCTCCGGTAGGAGCCGTTTTTATGTTTTTGAAGTTGACCGTTTGAATTACTCAAACAGCTCGGTGATGCCCTCAATGCGGAAGGAGAAGGAGGGAGCGGAGCGCAGCACGGATTCCTGGAAAGCGCCGTCTGCAATAGCCTCGCCGCTGTCAAAGACGAAGTCGCCGTCGGTATCGAGCGCAAAAGCGCTGGTGACGTGACCGTCGGCATCCAGAACGTAGGAGCCGTCGGTGGCTTCGGCGGAAACGACGAATTTGGAGGTGTCAAAGACCTTCAGGCTGCCGTCGGCGATGGCGGCCCAGACCTTTTCAACTTCCTCGGCAGTGCCGGGAGCGCAGCTCTCGCCCAGAGTGGAGATGCAAACGCCGCCGTTGGCATAGCCGCAGGCAAAGTCGGTGGGAATCTCTTCACCCTTCATGGCCTTTTCGATGGTCGGGGTGTAGATGGCGCCCCAGATGTTCTGAGCGGAGGTCAGAGCAGCGGTGGGAGCGACGGAGAGCATGTCGATGTTGTAGCCGACGGAGTAAACGACGGAACCGGCATCCTGTGCGGCCTGAACGGCGGAGGGAGCACCGGTGGAGTCGGCGTGCTGTCCGATGATGACGCAGCCGCGGCTCATGAGCTGGTTGGCAGCCTCACCCTCGGCGACGGGATCATACCAGCTGTTGGTATAGGTGACGTCCATGTGGGCTTCGGGAACGACGGAGCGGATGCCGAGGAAGAAAGCGGTGTAGCCGGAAACGACCTCTGCATAGGGGTAAGCGCCGACATAGCCGACATAGGGATCGGTGATGGTGCCCTCGTCGAGAAGCTGCTTGAGCTTCAGACCGGCAACGACGCCGGAGACATAGCGGGACTCATAGACATAGGTGAAAATGTTCTTGAAGTTGGCAAGACCGGTGTTGGCGGCATTGTCGCCGGTGGCGGCAACAAAGGTGATATCGGGATATTCCTCGGCAGCCTGCTGCATGTAGCTGGCGTGGCCGAAGCTGTCGGAGATGATGAGCTTGCAGCCCTGCTCGGCAAGGTCAACGGCGGTGTCGTAGCAGGCTTCGGTTTCACCGATGTTGTACTTGAAGATGATCTGGTCATCGGACAGGCCAAGTGCATCGCGGGCAGCCCAGACGCCTTCGATGTGAGCCATGTCATAGCCGGAGTTCTCGTCGTGGACGAGGATGACGCCGACCTTGAAGTCATCAGCGGCGGGCTCGTCAGCAGGCTTGTCGGTGGGCTCATCGGCGGGAGCGTCGGTGGGTTCGTCGACTGCGGGAGCATCGGTGGCCTCGTCTGCCGGCTTGTCGGATCCGCCGCCGCAGGCGCAGAAAGCGAGAACCATGGTCAGAGCAAGCAGAAGTGCAAGAATCTTTTTCATGTTTTTCCTCCTAAAAATATTTTAAAAAAAGATTGACGGGAAAATAAAAGAGGACTTCCGTTCAGCAAAACTCGATCGAGCCGTCGGCGCCCATGGATTTGATGCGGGCAAGAGACT
>CAKSWM010000253.1 GCA_934511545.1 uncultured Oscillospiraceae bacterium
CAGCTTTTTCATGCCGTTTCCTCCTGTGCTGCCGATTCAGGCGCCGAACATCACCTGCTCCGCGTTTTCTTTTCATTCATCTGTTGCTGATCTGCCGGAACAGCGTTCTTTCCCCCACCAATCCGGCATCAGTTTCTTGAGGGTAACGGTTTTCCTGCTTTCGTAATCCACCATGATCTCTGTATTTTCGTTTTCCTCGTTCAGTTGATACAGAAATTCCCGGCACGCACCGCAGGGCATCCCGCTTCCGCCGCCAAACGGCGCTCTGTCCCGAAAGGCGATCAGCCTTTTTATCCGCGTCTGACCGCTGCTGGCATACATATTCAGTGCGGCGACCCGCTCGGCGCATAAATTCATAACGCCGCTGCACGCCTCAATGCAAAAGCCCGTATAGATCGTTCCGTCCTCACTTTCCAAAGCGCATACCACATGATGCGCCTGGATAAAAGGACTTACGTCTTCCGGGTGATATTCTTTTTCAGCCCGCTCATAGAGCTTTTCCCATATATCCTTATGGCTCGCGCTTTCTTCACGACTGATCCCGTATATGACCGTCTGTTCACCCTCGCCATCGATAAACTCGTCCAACAGGGTCATACCGCCCGCGCGGGCAACGGCGGAGGACGGGACATTCGCCTCCTTCATGTAAGAGTACACCACGCCAAAGGTCGTGTTTGCGAATGTCCAGTCCCGAACGGCCCTCGCCGCCTCTTTTGCATACCCCTGGCGCTGATGCGCTTTTGCGATATGATAGCCGATCTCCGGCAGGATCGTTCCATTGATGTTCTGCATGGTCAGCCCGCAGTCACCGATCATTTCTCCCGTGGTTTTCAGGCAGACCGCCCACAGGCCAAATCCAAACACACGGTATCGCTCTATATTCTTATTGATCCAGTTTCGCACCCGTGCTTCATCGAATGTGTAAGGATAGTGCTGCATAATGTCAGAATCGGCAAGCACGGCATAAAGCGCATCAAAATCATCGGGTGTCAGTTCCCGCAGAAAAAGGCGTTCTGTTTCCAGTTTCATCATCGATTTTCTCTGTCTGCATGTTCTTTCAGCTCCGCGCCACAGCGGCACAGCAGAGAACCGAGAGTGAACATTACGCCAAGCACGATAGCTGCATCGTTATCAAAATACATATCCATAGCAGCGGCCTTTTCGACCTTCATAAAACCGGCGACGACCCCCTCTGCAATGCTTCCGGCTATCGCGCTGCCGACGGGCACGGCGATTGTCAGGATGCCGAGCCGCAGCAGTTCCTTCGCCCCGGCGGAAGTGAACGGCGTTCCGGCTTCAAGCTCGTTTTTGAAATAGATTTCCGCAAACTTTGCAAGCACCGCTTCACCGGCGCAGATGATCAGCCAGTTGGAGAGCGCCGCGGTGATGCTTTTTATGTTGTAGCCGTATTCCTCTGAGATAAGTCCATGCAGGGTAACTCCGCCGATCTTGATAAAGCTGCCGTTTCCAAAGCTCAGGCTGAGAAGTCCCGCAATGCAGCCGCAGAAGCCGATTACAGAAAAAATGAACGCGATCTTACTGAGCACCTTTCCGACCTTGGAAAGCGTCTGAATGGTATTAAGTGATTTCATCGTGTTTCTCCTTTATCTGATTTCAAGATACCCGCCCTCGGCTGGCATGATAACGCCATCACCTCTCCTGCGCCGCGATCTGTTCGAGCAGGATCTTCTCCGCGTATCCGCAGGCGCGCTCGACGGAGCCGTCCTCAAAGGGGTTTGCCAGATTCGCATAGCGCAGCGTTTCCAGATAACTGCGGCTTCCGCCGGTCTTGCAGAGCTTGAGATAATCCTGCCATGCGGCGGCTTTGTCCTCGGCATACTTCTTCTTGAACTCCATCGCGCCCATGGTCGTGAGCGTATAGTTGATATAGTAGAAGGGATAGAGATAGATGTGCAGCTTGTGGTACCAGTAACCGCCGCGCTCCATGAAGGGGTCGTTGTCGTACTTGCGCCACGGCATATATT
>CAKSWM010000254.1 GCA_934511545.1 uncultured Oscillospiraceae bacterium
GTCTGCGCGACGGGAAAGAGGAGTTTTTCACCGCCGGGGACGGACGGGCCGAATCCTGCGTTTACAGCCTTCTCGGCCGCGACATGGCAAAAGCCATGCTCGCCTGCGAGCTTGAGAGCGACGGGGTGTCCGTCCGTGGCTTTGTCTCCGCGCCGCACGCGGGACGCGGCAGCCGCTCGATGCAGTTTTTCTTCGTCAACGGGCGCGCGATACGCTCGGCCACGCTCCAGGCGGCGGTCGAGCAGAGCTATAAAAACACGCTTCTCACGGGGCGGTTTCCCGCCTGCGTCATATATATCGACGTGAATTTCGGCAGTGTGGACGTAAACGTCCATCCGACCAAGAACGAGGTCAAGTTTTCCGAAGAGAAAAAGATATTCGACGCGGTGTATTACGCCAGTCTCGGCGCGCTTGACAGCGAGAGGAGAACCGCGGAGATAAAGCTGTCGCCGGGTACGGAAAAGGCGCTGTCCGGCGCCGCGCGGGAATACGTTTCAGCGCCCGCCGCTTCCGTGTCCGCTGTTCCCGCACCCGCCGCGGCCCGGACGCCTGTGCCCACGCCGAAAAGGGAGTTTTTCCGCTCCATGTCCGCAGAACAGTACCGCATTGAGACGGCGCCGCAGCAGCACCCCGTCGTCAGAAACTATTCCGCTCCGTTCAGTGTCTCCGCACCTGCGACAAAACCCTCGCCGGAGCCGGAGACCGCACCGCCCGAATCTGCGAAGGCACCGCCCTCGGAGCCGGAGACCATATCGGCGGAACCGGAGACGGAGCCTGTCCGCGTGATAGGCGAGGCGCTGGGTACATATATAGTCGTCGAAAAGGGCGAAGAACTCGTCCTCATAGACAAGCACGCCGCGCACGAGCGCATACTTTTCGACCGCCTGCGCGAGGAACGCACTGGGGTGATGAGCCAGAGCCTGCTTGCGCCGGTCGTCTGGCAGTGCGGCGGGGACAGTCTCGAACTGCTTGCGGAAAACCGCGGACTTCTTGAAAAGCTCGGATTTGAGATAGACACATATGGCGAAAATGCCGCCGTTATCCGCGCCGTGCCGTCCGATCTCGTGGGAGAGGAAAAGGCCGCCGTCGAGGAAATATGCGAAAAACTGCGTCTCGGCGGAACGCCGGAGTCCAGGCTGGATGAGATACTCCATACCGTCGCGTGCAAGGCGGCGATAAAGGCCGGCAAACGCTCGGATATACGCGAGCTGGAGGCGATCGCCGCGCGGGTCTGCTCGGGCGAGATACGCTATTGCCCGCATGGGCGGCCCGTCGCCGTAACGCTGACGAAAAAGGAACTGGACAAGCAGTTCAAGCGGATAGTGTAGGCTTCCGGGAACGACGCGAATGAGAACAAAAAGACCGTCGGAGACTTATGTCTCCGACGGGCGGGTTCGGGATATTTACTTGTGGTAATAGAGTATTCCGAGGCAGTTCGGGCCGCAGTGGTTAGAAACGGTGCTGCCCGCTCGTGTGTGGATGATCTCGTCGAACTGCTGGCACTCGGCTACGGTGTCGTAAACCGCCTGGAAGATCTCGTCGCTGACGCCGGAGTCGGTTATGAAAATGCGTCTGGTGTCGATGTCCTCGCGGTTCGCCAGCCTGTCGCGGACGTACTGAACAAGGCATTTTTTCAGCGAGCCGCGGTATTTCTTCGCAACGCCCATCTTTCCGTCCCGCACCTCTATGCAGGGCTTGAGACTGAGAAGGTTTGCGCCGAGTGCTGCAACACCGCTGCACCGGCCGCCCTTCCACAGATACAGAAGCGTATCGATGACGAAGCTGACGTCCAGCTTTTCCTTTCTGTCGCCGAGCACGGCGAGGATCTCTTCGGGGCTCATGCCGCTCTCGGCCATTATGGCCGTGTCGATCGCAAGATGAGCGATGCCGGTCGAAAGGCTGCGCGCATCGACGGGATAGACT
>CAKSWM010000255.1 GCA_934511545.1 uncultured Oscillospiraceae bacterium
GGAATGGAGCGTGCTTCTTCTGACGCGGCCCCTCTTGAGCCTGTTCTTTTGGGTACTTTTCTTGCAGGAGCAAGAAAAGTACCTCTCCGAAGGAAACAAGGTTTGGTAAAGCTAAAAGAAAAAATAGCAGTAAATGAGCAAGAAAAGCCACCCCCTGCGGAGCAGACGCAGAGCAAAGCTCAGATCCCCTCCAGCAGCGGCGGCAGCTGCATCAGAGCGGAGATCTCAAGATCCGGTACGATATCCTCCCGGCGCTGTTTTCCGCGGGGGTTGTACCAGCAGGTCAGGATGCCTGCGTTTATCCCGCCGCGGATGTCGCTCGTCAGGCTGTCGCCCACGATGATGGCGCGGGAACGGTCAAAGTCCGGGATGCGCGCGAAGCAGGCGTCGAAAAACTCCCGGCGCGGCTTGTCAAAGCCTATACGCTCCGAGATGAAAATGTCCCTGAAATACCGCGCGATGCCGGCGGAGGCGATGCGCCCATCCTGTACCGTGCCCGTCCCGTTCGAGACTATGTAGAGGTCGTATCTGCCGAAAAGCGTCTCCAGAAGCGCCTCCGCGCCGGGCATGAACCAGTGCCCCTGCGAGAGCAGGCGCTCATATGTTTTCTGAGCCTCGCAGCTGGAACGCTCGATGCCGAGCTCGCCGAAAAGAAGGTCGAACCGGCGGGTGAGGACCTGCGGGCGCGTAAGACGGCCCTCCTCCAGCAGCTCCCACTGCTGGGCGTTGATGCGGCTGTAAAGGGCGGTCGTCTCCGGCGCCGGGTCGATCCCGAGAGTTTCAAGGGTCCGTCGGATGGCGGCAGACTCTGCCTTATGGAAGTCAAGAATGGTGTCGTCAACGTCAAGAAATATCGTTTTCAGCATAGAGGTCTCCGTCTTTCTTATGTTTACCGGGGCGATAGGGCGCATTCATGATCTCCTCGTCGCGGTCGCGGTAGCCGTGCCACATCTCGCCCAGCGGGTCGATCTCAAGTCCGCGGTGCGTCATCTCGTGCCAGCCCCAGTCATATATCGCGCGCAGTATCGGCAGAACGCTGCGGCCAAGCTCCGTCAGGGAGTATTCGACGCGTTTTTCCGGTCCCGCGCTTTCGCTGCGCTCGATCAGCCCGTCCTCCTCCAGCTCTTTCAGCTTCGCCGAGAGCACCTTTTCGGATATCGGCAGCTGCTTTGTAAAGCGGGAAAAGCGCGTTTTCCCGTCCTCGCCGACGGCGCGCAGTATCTGGGGCTTCCACCTTGTGCAGAACACGCCCAGCGCATAGCAGTAAGGGTCCCCCGCGGAGGCGGCCGCGCCGTTCTCTGGTATGGTGACGCTCATGTTATCGAAACGCTCCTTTGCCGTTATTTCGGGCAGCGGCCCGTTCCCGCCGTATCATGCGGCGCTGTTTTTATTTTATAACAGCATCGGCCCGCGGGCAAGCAAAAGCGGGTTCCCGGCATTTAAAAAGACAAATCCCCCGCCGAAAGACGGGGGATTTGCCAAAAAAAGAGAGGAAGAGGAGTAAATTTTCCATCCGTCCGGGGGTTATCGGAACCGGAGGAAAAGGAAACGATCAAAGTTAGCTGAAGATCTCGCCCTTTTCGTGGAGGGCGACGTCAACATCGAAGGTCTCGCCGTCGCGGTAGATGGTCAGCGTCAGCTTGTCGCCGACGTTGAAATCGTCCTTGATGGCGGCCACATCCGCCGTCGCGGTAACGGCCTGGCCGTTTACGTGGGTGAGGATATCTCCGGGACGCACGCCCTGTGCGTAAGCGTCCGAATCCTCCTCCACGGCGGATATGTAGAGCCCGTTCGGAATATCGTATTCTTCGGCGATACCGGCGGGCATTGCGCCGACTGTGATGCCGAGCGCGGGCCGTCCGGACACATAGCCCTGCTCAAGGAGCTGGTCGACTATGG
>CAKSWM010000256.1 GCA_934511545.1 uncultured Oscillospiraceae bacterium
GAGTATCCGGGTCTCCGCCCTCCGTTCGGAGTATTACATGACTGCCGTGTATCTTCTGGGTATGAAGCCAGACATCTGTTTTTCGCGCCGTCTTTGTTGTCAGTCTGTCGTTCTGTGCATTGTTTCGTCCAACAAGTATCTCAAGTCCGGCAGAGGAACGGAACGACAGCGGCTTCTGCTCCTGAATACGCTCGTTACGACCGCTCTTCTGGCGGCGCAGATAGCCTGTCTCCGTCAGCTCGCGGCGGATCTCCGCAAGATCCTTCTCGTTTTCGGCCCTTGCGACCTCGTCGAGAACGCTTTGCAGGTAGTCAAGATCCCGCTCCGCCGAAACTATCAGCTCCGTCAGGTGCATGCGCGCAGACTTTGCCTTGTTGTATTCCTTATAAAAAGCCGCCGCATTCTGCTGCGGTGTTTTTTGCGGATCGAGAGCTATTTTTATAACAGGGCAGCCATCCTCATAGTAATCCTCGGTTTCAAACTCCGTCATACCTTTTTTGAGCCTGTAAATATTTGCGGTTATAAGGTCCCCGTATTTGCGCTTTTCCTCGCGTGACTCGGTTTTTTTGAGGTCGGAGCGCTGGATCTCCAGCTTGCGCTTTACCCTGTCGTGCGCGTTTCTGACGGATTTGGTCAGGCTCTGCGCCCGGCGGCGTATATCGTCCGCCTTGTCGCGTTTTGTGTAAAAAGCGTCCAGAAGCTCGGAAAAGCTGTCAAACAGGACCGTTTCTCCTGCCTGTCCAAACTGGCTCAGGCACACACACGAAAACTCCTTCGGGCGTCCGTCGATCGTTATCATGCACGGTGTGAACTCCCGCGCGCGGGCGCTGTCGCAGAAAGCATCCATAGCGCCGGCAAGGTTTCCCTTCTGCTCCGGCATCATCGCTCCCATGCGCGGCGACGCGTCTCCGCAGGCTCTTACGCACATCTCCCGCGCAAGCGTCGGAGACACGCCGGAGAAGCTTTCGGTCATCCAGCGGTCAGCCGCCCTATCGGGATCCGCATTTTGCAGCATCCGGCGTTTTTCACCGGCATCGCACTCAAAAAAAGGCGTTTTGTCCTGCTTTGGCGGAAGTCTGTATATTAGTCCGGGCAGCACCTGTCTCACCGGGTTCATTTCAGCGTCAACACGGCGCAGGCAGTCGATTATGTGTCCATCTCCGCTTACAAGAATGATGTTCGTTCCCCGTCCCAGCATCTCAACGACAAGCTTCTTCTTTTCCGGAAATCCCATTTCGTCAAAGGCGTCCAGCTCCATTACCGCCATCCGCTCGAACTCCGGCTGATACAGCGCCGTTATTCTCGCTCCGACGATGTGCTTGCGCATCAGCATGCAGAACATCGGCGGGCTCTGCGGATTTTCAAAGCTTTCCCGGGTAATATGCAGCCTCGCGCTTCCGACCCCGCAGGAAACGGAGAGCCTGTGACTGCCGCCGGGTCCGCGGATGGACAAAAGCAGCATATCGCGCGCCGGCTGCTGGACTTTATCTATTTTTCCGCCCACGATAACCGGCGCAAGCTCTTCAACGAGCGCCTGTATGGTCAAGCTGTCAAGGGGCATTGTCTTTATTCCTCCATAATTGCCGCGAAAAGCTCGTTGAGCCTTTCATGGTCTCCTCTCAACCACAGCCAGCCGAACAGAGACTCGACCCCGGTAGCCGAATGATATTGGGACAGATCCGCATTATGCGGAACGGAATTGACTTTGGCGTTTCTTCCGCGGCGGTAAACGGCCATTTCCTCTTCCGTGAGCAGCGGCATGATACGATGCGCGGCGGCAGCCTGCGCTCCCGCGCTTACATAGGTGATCGTGTCCTTGTGCAGGCCTCTGCCGGTCACTCTTCCGTGTGCGCACAGCCATGTCCGGACCATTATCTCATAGACGCAGTCACCCATA
>CAKSWM010000257.1 GCA_934511545.1 uncultured Oscillospiraceae bacterium
GCGTGACCGCACTCTCCGGCGGCCAGCAGCAGCGTATCGCGATCGCACGCGCGATCGTCAACCGTCCCCAGGTCCTGCTTCTGGATGAGCCTCTCGGCGCTCTCGATCTCAAGCTCCGCAAGGACATGCAGGTCGAGCTCAAAAAGATCCAGCAGCAGGTCGGGATCACTTTCGTATATGTCACCCATGACCAGGAGGAAGCTCTCACGATGAGCGACACCATCGTGGTCATGGACAAGGGCACCATCCAGCAGATCGGCAGCCCGACGGACATCTATAACGAACCGAAAAACGCTTTTGTCGCCGACTTTATCGGCGAGAGCAACATCATCGACGGCGTCATGGTCGAGGACCGCGTTGTCAAAATGTACGGGCGCAAATTTGCCTGTCTCGACAGCGGGTTTGCCCACAACGAGCCTGTCGACGTCGTTATAAGGCCCGAGGATATTGATATTGTCCCCGAGTCGGAAGGTCAGCTCACCGGCATCGTCACCGACGTCACCTTCAAGGGGGTCCATTACGACATCATCGTTGATTTCCACGGCTTCAAATGGCTCATACAGACAACGGACCACTCTCCCGTCGGCTCCCATATCGGGGTCAAGATCGACCCCGACGGCTTCCACATTATGAAAAAGAGCGAATATTCCGGAAAGTTCGGCGATTACAGCTCTTACAGCGCCGAGTATGACGAGCTCAACGCCGAGCCCTGCGACGAGTCGGAGGGCGGGGACGATGAGTAAAGTAAGATCCTTTTTCACCCGAAACCGGTACAAGATATCCGCCTATCCCTATGTCCTGTGGATGGCGCTGTTCGTTGTCGTGCCGATCATACTCATCGTCGTTTACGCTTTCTCGAGCGCCGACGGAGCTTTCACGTTCAACAACTTTTCACACATGATGGACTATACCGGCGTTTTCGGGCGCAGCCTCTGGCTGGCTCTGATCGCCACCGTGCTCTGCCTCGTGATCGGATATCCCGTAGCGTATGTGCTCAGCAGGTCCGGCTCCGGAATGCAGCGCATCTGTATGATGCTCATCATGCTGCCGATGTGGATAAACTTTCTTCTGCGCACCTATGCGTGGATGAGCCTTCTGGAAAACACCGGCCTTATAAACCGCTTTCTTCAGTCCATCGGCTTTTTCAAACTCTGGAATGGCATTTTCGGAACAAATATCGAATATTTCGAAATGATAAACACCCAGGGCGCCGTTGTGCTCGGCATGGTATACAACTATCTGCCGTTCATGATACTGCCGATTTATTCCGTCATCGTCAAGATCGACAGATCCGTGGTAGAGGCCGCGCAGGATCTCGGCGCAAATTCCGCGCGAGTTTTTCGCCGCGTCATATTTCCGCTGAGCCTTTCGGGCGTGGTTTCCGGCATAACAATGGTTTTTGTTCCCAGCGTCTCGACCTTCATAATCTCCAAGCTGCTGGGCGGCGGCACGGAGATGCTGCTGGGCGACCTTATCGAAATGCAGTTTCTCGGCACCGCTTATAACCCGCATCTCGGCGCCGCGATCTCGCTCATCATGATGATAATCGTCATCGTCTGCATGAGCATCATGAACAGGTTCGGCGAAGGAGAGGAGGCGGCGACCATACTATGAAAAACAAGTCCTCTTTCGGCGGCCGGCTTCTGCTGGCTTTGACCTTCTTGTTTCTCTATGCGCCGATCATCGTTCTGATTGTTTTCTCGTTCAACGACTCCAAAAGCCGCACCATCTGGTCGGGCTTCACTCTCGACTGGTATGCAAAGCTGGTGTCCAACGAAATGGTGCTGTCCTCACTTTCGACGACGCTGCTCGTTTCGGTCATCTCCGCTGTCGTTGCAACAATAGTTGGAACGCTCGCGGCCATCGGCTTTTACAACATGCGGAAGCGCTGGCGC
>CAKSWM010000258.1 GCA_934511545.1 uncultured Oscillospiraceae bacterium
GAGCCCAGGATCACTCGGGCGGCGGCCACTTTTCCGGAAGGCTCACGGCCCCCCTCTGCATAGCGGGCGGCATCTGTCTCCAGCTGCTTGAGCATCAGGGCATCTCCGTTATATCCCGCATCGCTTCGATAGGAAGCATCCGGGACTCCGGAGAACTCTCTTCTTCCACCGCGGAAAAGGAGTTTCCCGTTGCAGACGACGCCAGAGGCCGGGAAATGAGAGAGCTTATTTCGACTGCGCGCGCCGGTGGCGACTCCGTCGGCGGAATCGTTGAATGCGCTGTTCTCGGTCTTCCCGCCGGACTGGGAGACCCGATGTTCGACGGAATGGAAAACCGCATCGCCGCGATAGTTTTCGGGATACCCGCCGTCAAGGGCGTCGAATTCGGCGACGGGTTCGGAACCGCCGCCAGAACGGGAAGTGAAAACAACGACGCATACATTGTTGAAAACGGGCGCATCAGGACCGCGACCAACCACTGCGGCGGGATCCTCGGCGGGATCACGACCGGAATGCCGCTCACCTTCCGCGCGGCATTCAAACCAACGCCATCCATATCCGCGCCGCAGCAAAGCGTGGATATGAAAGAAATGAAAGAAGCAGTGCTGTCCGTTCACGGACGGCACGACCCCTGCAT
The DNA here is from genome assembly GCA_934511545.1 of uncultured Oscillospiraceae bacterium. Lineage (GTDB taxonomy): Bacteria > Bacillota > Clostridia > Oscillospirales > Oscillospiraceae > CAKSXP01. Next base: position 638 of record CAKSWM010000258.1, read on the forward strand.
CGTACCCAGGGCCGTACCCTGTGTTGAAGCAGCCGCGGCCGTCGCAGTTTATGACGCGCTGCTCGCACGAAAAAAAGAAACGAGGTAATAAACCGTGGACAACATCGACTATAGAGCCCGCATTGACGAAATTGACGATAAACTGACCGATCTGTTTTCGGAACGCATGTCCATCAGCGGACAGATTGCCGGGTTCAAAAAAGCAAACAGTCTTCCCGTTCTGGACGTCAGGCGCGAGAGGGAAATAATACACAGGGTATCCGAGAGGGCTCCGGAAAACGTCAGAGAGTACCTTCCAACGCTTTACTCCCTGATATTCGAGCTCAGCCGCAGCTATCAGAACCGTCTGATCGGCGTTGGCAGCGATCTTGAAGAGAAGATCCGCCGCGCACTGGAAACGACCCCGAAGATGTTTCCCTCCAATGTCTCCGCTGCGTGTCAGGGCGTTGAGGGCGCATACTCCCAGCTTGCCTGTGACAAGCTCATCAGGAACGCCAACGTCATGTATTTTTCCAGCTTCGACGCCGTGTTCTCGGCTATCGAAAAGGGGCTTTGCCGCTATGGCGTTATTCCCCTGGAAAACAGCACGGCCGGATCCGTCAACTCTGTTTACGATCTCATGATGCGTCATAACTTCAGCATAGTCCGCAGTCTGCGGCTCAAGGTCGATCACAGCCTTCTTGCAAAACCCGGCGTCAAGCTCTCGGACATACGCGAGATCTACTCGCATGAACAGGCTATCAGCCAGTGCACCGGGTTCCTGCATTCTCTGCCCGGCGTAAAGGTCATCCCCTGTGAAAACACCGCCGTCGCCGCGATGTGCGTTTCTGGATCCGAGCGCCGCGACATTGCGGCCCTGTCCTCCCGCTCCTGCATGAATCTCTACGGTCTTGAGTGTCTCCGCGAGTCCGTTCAGGACAAAGGCAACAACTATACTCGCTTCATCTGCATCTCAAAGGACCTTGAAATATATCCCGGCGCGGACCGCACCAGCCTTATGGCCGTGCTGCCGCACGAGCCCGGCTCCCTGTACAAGCTTCTTGCGCGCCTGAACGCTCTCGGCATCAATCTCAACAAGCTGGAGAGCCGTCCCCTGCCCGACCGGGATTTCGAGTTCATGTTCTATTTTGATCTGGACTCCTCCGTGTATTCTCCCCAGTTCATGCAGCTGATGGGCGAGCTGAGCAGCATCTGTGAGCGCTTCAGCTACCTTGGAAGCTATAGCGAGATAGTCTGAATCGCGTCCATTCCATAAATC
>CAKSWM010000259.1 GCA_934511545.1 uncultured Oscillospiraceae bacterium
TTGCAGACGAGGTCGTACTGGTCGGCGGTGATGGTCAGCGGGTCGATCTCGCCGCGCTCGGCCTTCAGCAGAACTTCGAGGCCGCCGGCCGGCATCGAGAACGGGTTGTGGCAGAACTCCAGCTCGCCGGAGTCCTCGCCGATCTCATACATCGGGAAGTCAACGATCCAGCAGAACTCATAGCGTTCGGCATCCATATGCCCCTCGCAGGCCGCGCCGAAGGTCTTTATCGCAACGCCGGCAGCCTTCTGCGCGGCGCCGGTGCTGCCGCAGGTCAGGATAACGAGCGTATCGGGGCTCAGCGCGAGCTTTTCGATAACGGCATCCTTTCTGTCCTGAATGAATTTTGCAACGCCTCCGGCGACGGCGCCGGTCTCGTCGAGCTTGAACCAATAGGACTTACTGCCGGCCTGCACCTCGCAGTCGGCAAGGATCTTGTCTATCTGTTTGCGGGTCAGCTTGCAGCCGGAGATGGCTACAGCCTTGATAACACTGCCCTCAAACGGTCCAAAGCCGCAGTCCGAGAGCAGCTCTGTCACATCAACGGCCTTCAGGTCGATGCGCAGGTCAGGCTTGTCCGAACCATAGGTTTCCAGCGCCTCGGCATAGGGTATGCGTCTGAAAGGCGCGGAGGAAGCGATGTTATACTTTCCGTACTGTGCGAATATCGGAGGGAGCACGTCCTCGATAATGGTGAAAACATCCTCCTGACCGGCAAAGGCCATCTCCATATCCATCTGATAAAACTCGCCGGGAGAGCGGTCCGCGCGCGCGTCCTCATCGCGGAAGCAGGGCGCTATCTGGAAATAGCGGTCAAAGCCGGAGGTCATGAGCAGCTGCTTGAACTGCTGCGGAGCCTGCGGCAAAGCATAGAACTTTCCGGGATGGTTGCGCGCGGGAACGAGATAGTCGCGTGCACCCTCGGGTGAGGACGCCGTCAGTATCGGGGTCGTGATCTCAAGGAATCCGTGCTCCGTCATGCTGCGGCGCAGTGCCGCAACGACATTGCAGCGCAGGATGATATTTGCCTTGACAGCGGGGTTTCTCAGGTCAAGATAGCGATATTTGAGCCGGGTCGCCTCGTCCGCCTCGCGTGAACGGTTTATCTGGAAAGGAAGCTCATTGTGGCTGCACCTGCCGAGCACCTCGACGCTCTCGGGCACGACCTCGACATCGCCGGTGGCCTGCTTTGCGTTTTTGCTCTGGCGCTCGCGCACAACGCCCTCAACGGAGATCGTCGATTCGCGGTTTATCGCCTTGAATTGCTTTACCATTTCCTCGCTCTCGGCAACGATCTGCGTCGTTCCGTAAAAATCGCGGATGACGATAAACGCCAGCGCGGAGCTGACCTCGCGGATGTTCTCCATCCAGCCGGAAAGTTTGACCCTTTCTCCCGCATGCCCGATGCGGAGCTCATTGCATGTATGTGTACGGGACTGGAACATTTTTATGTTACTCCTCTTATAAAATTTTGGTCTGTACAGCGATCGCGGCGATTCACTCCGCGATTATCTTTGCGCGGTTCTTTCTCGCGACCGTCTCCCTGACGGCACTTATCGCTTCCTCCGCCGTCACGGTCACCTGCTGCCCGGTCTGCATGTCCTTGAGGGATACGCGGTTCTGCGCGATCTCGTCCTCGCCGACGAAAACGACAAAGGGTACGCCGAGCTTGTCGGCATAATTCATCTTTGTCTTGAACTTCTTCTGCTCGGAATACAGCTGTGTGCGGATCCCTGCCGAGCGGAACGCCGTTGCAAGGGAAACAGCATGACCCAGCTCCTGCGTCATGGGGATTATCAGAACGTCCGCCGGCGCGGTCACCGTCTCGCCGGAAAGCAGCCCCTGCTCATTCAGGAC
>CAKSWM010000260.1 GCA_934511545.1 uncultured Oscillospiraceae bacterium
GTGAATCCGTCAGGCTGAAGGACATAACCGAGCTTCTGATGGATACGGGACTTGGCCGCGACGGATATTCGATAATAGGACAGGGCCGCATCGCCGAGATAGTTTCCGCAAAAAGCACCGACAGACGCGAGATATTTGAGGAAGCAGCCGGTATATCGCGCTACCGCCACAGGAAAGAGGAGGCGGAGCGCAAACTTGCCAAAACGGACGAGAATCTTGTCCGCATCAACGACAAGATAGACGAGCTCGAGCTTCAGGTAACGCCTTTGCGTGAACAGGCGGAGACCGCTAAGAAATATCTCGTTCTGCGCGATGAGATACGCGGGCTTGAGATATCTGTGTGGCTGGAAAATCTGGATAAGCTCCGCTCTCAGGCAGAGACAGTCAACGCCGATTATGAAACCGCAAAGGCAAACCTTGAGCGGGCGCATACGGAGCTTGAGGCGCTGTATACGCAGAGCGAATCTCTGAGCGAAAAAATGCGGGAGAAGGATATCGAGATCGAAAACTGCCGCCAGCTTCTGAGTCAGGCGGAGGCACGCGTATCTGAATGCGACAGCTCGGCGGCGGTGCTGCGTGCAAACATCGCAAACAACCGCGAGAGCATCGAGCGTATCCGGTCCGAGATAAACGAACAGGAAAACCGCGCGCGCGGTATTGAGACCCAGATCGATGAACGACGGATCCGCATTGAAGAGATAGCGGAAGAGCGGGAAAAACTGTCCGCGGAGATGGAAAAGACCCTTGCTCAGAGCAGGACAAATGCCGAGGGCGGCGAGGAAAACGCCCGCGAAATAAGCGCGCTGGCGGCGGAAGAGTCTAAAAAGAACACGGCGCTTATGCAGTGCGGAACGATACTTTCAATGCTTGCCGACTCAACACGCGAGCTTCTTGACAGGGAGGCTGCCGCTGCTTCCGAAAGGGCGGGACAGTTGGACAGGCGCGAATCTGCCGAATCGCGTCTTAATGAGGATAAAAACGCGCTTGCGAAGGCGGTCGAACGTGTGACAGAGCTTAATAATGTAATATCGGGCTATCGTATGCGCGTTCAGACAAGAGAACGCGCGGCGGCGGAACTATCCGAGCGTCAGACTCGTCTTACGATCGACGCCAGAAGTATGGACGGCAGAATTTCGATGCTGGCTGAAATGGAGAAGGAATACGAAGGCTTCAGCAAGGCTGTCAAGGCAGTCATGAGAGAGGCTGAGCGCGGAACCCTTCGCGGAATACACGGACCGATCGGAAACCTGGTACATGCCGACGACAGATTCGCTCTTGCTGTCGAAACGGCTTTGGGCGGCGCGATGCAGGACATAGTCGTCGATGATCCGGAAAGCGGCAGAACGGCTATCGAAATGCTCAAGCGCAGGGATTCCGGCCGCGGCACCTTCCGCCCGATAAGCTCCATGCGGCCCAGCTTCATGCAGAGAGTGCCGAGGGACGAGAAAGGCTTTCTCGGAGTTGCGTCGGATCTGGCGATATATGACCCGCAATATAAGAACGTTTTTGAAAATCTTCTCGGCAGAACCGCAATAACAGAGACGCTCCAGGACGCCGTCAGGATCGCAAAGAAGTATAATAACAGCTTCCGCATCGTTTCGCTGGACGGACAGGTCATGAACGCCGGCGGATCGATGACCGGAGGCAGCACTGCGCGCGGTACGGGTATGCTGTCCCGCGCAAATGAGCTGAAACGTCTTCGGGAACAGCGCGATAAGCTGCGCGGCGATGAAAAGGATGTTGCCGACAGACTGGCAAAAGCAAAGCGGGAGCTTGAGGCAGCCCGGTATGAATATGACACGGCTTCGGAGGAACTTACC
>CAKSWM010000261.1 GCA_934511545.1 uncultured Oscillospiraceae bacterium
GGTTTCAACGGTGCCGCGGCAACCTCCGTTGAACAGCTCGGCTCCATCTTCCTTACCACCACGGTATCCCCTGCTCTGGCGACTGTGACGTGCATGATCTTCACATGGGTGAAATACGGCAAGCCCGATGTCTCCATGTGTCTGAACGCGTCTCTTGCCGGTCTCGTCGCCATCACCGCGTCCTGCGACGTCACCGACTGTCTGGGGGCCATCGTGATCGGCATCGTCGCCGGACTTCTCGTGTGCTTCGGCGTCTGGCTTCTGGACTACAAGCTCCGCGTTGACGACCCCGTCGGCGCGGTCGCGGTCCACCTTCTCAACGGCATCTGGGGCACTCTTGCCGTGGGCCTCTTCGCCACCGACACCGCCCCCGGCTATTCGATAGCGAACGCCTCCGGCGAAAAGCTCGTCGGCCTGTTCTACGGCGGCGGCTTCGAGCTGCTCGGGCTTCAGTGCATCGGCGTGGTTTCCGTTCTCGCCTGGACGGCCGTAACCATATCCCTCGCTTTCCTGTTCATCAAAAAGACCGTCGGACTGCGCGTATCCCGCGAGGAAGAGATTGAAGGTCTCGACTCCTCCGAACACGGTCTGCCCAGCGCTTACGCCGGTTTTGCCTTCTCCCCCGAACCCATTCTTGAGGACGGCGTCGTCATGGTCAGCGGAGACGTTCCCGTTGCGGAAGCCGTCGAAGTCAGGACCATGCCGGTCTTCGACAGGCCCGCTTCCGGCATGCCCAAGATGACCAAGGTCGAGATCATCTGCAAGGAATCCCGGCTGGAGGCTCTCAAGAACGCCATGATGTCCATAGGCATAACCGGCATGACCGTATCCCACGTCATGGGCTGCGGCGCGCAGAAGGGCAAGCTCGAGTATTACAGAGGCGTCGCGGTCGAGGCGACTCTGCTTCCCAAGATCCAGGTAGATATCGTCGTCAGCAAGGTCCCCGTTTCGCAGGTCATCGCGACCGCGAAAAAAGTGCTCTATACCGGGCACATCGGCGACGGCAAGATCTTTGTCTACGACGTTGAGAACGTCGTCAAGATCCGCACCGGCGAGGAGGGCTATGACGCGCTCCAGGATGTGGAATAAACAGATATAAAAGCAAGGACTGAGAAAAGTAACACGGATTCTCCCGCTTACAGAGAGTGCGGAAAAGGTGAGAGCCGCGCGGCGGGCCCCGTGTGAAGAACACTCAAGAGCTGCAATCTGAACGCGGAGGCTTCTCCGCCAGTAGGTGCGCCGTATCCCGGGCGTTAACCGGAAACCAAAGAGATCTCTTCGGAGATAAGATAGGTGGTACCGCGAGTCTGCGCAGCTCGTCCTGTCACGAGCTGTGCACATAACTTTTTTCGGAGGTAATCTCAAATGTGTTCAATCATGGGTTATTGCGGTACCGCGCTCGGTTTGGAAGACTTCAGATCCGGTTTTGAAAAAACCGTCTCCCGCGGCCCGGATATGTCAAGGATCGCAGATACCGGCACGGGATTTCTCGGTTTCCACCGGCTCGCCATCATGGGCCTTTCCGAGTCCGGGATGCAGCCGTTCCGTCGCGGAGAGCGCATGGTCGTCTGCAACGGAGAGATATACGGCTTCCGCCGCCTGAAGCGGGAGCTGGAGAAAAAGGGATACAGCTTTGAAAGCGGCTCGGACTGCGAGCTGCTGCTGCCTCTCTATGAGGAATACGGCGCCGGCATGTTTGAAAAGCTGGACGCCGAGTTTGCACTTATCATTTACGACGGGGAGAGCGGCGGACTTATCGCCGCGCGCGACCCGTTTGGCATCCGCCCGCTGTACTACGGATATGACGG
>CAKSWM010000262.1 GCA_934511545.1 uncultured Oscillospiraceae bacterium
GGTGCGGAACGATATCGCGCGGAACGCGGGCTATGACAGCTATGCCGAATATACATACGAGAACTATTACATCCGCAGCTATTCCCCGGAGGACAGCGAAAGGCTCTGGGAAACGGTGAAGGAATATTTCGTTCCCGTCATGCGGGAATATGCCTACGGCGTCAGCCTTGAGAGCAGCGATCTGTATTACTCCGACGAGATCGACTGCTCCCCGGAGCGCATACTCGACAGCATGGCCTACTGCCTGCCGCGCATGTCGGAGGAGCTGGGCTATGCCTTCGGCTATATGGTCGATCACGGGCTTTATGACATCGAATATTCCGACAGCAAGATGAACTCGGGCTATACCGTTGACCTGTATTACTATAACGAGCCGTTCATCTTCAACTGCCCTTACAACAGCTATTATGACTATACGGACATGTTTCACGAGTTCGGGCATTTTGTCAACGCCTTTTATACGGAAAACGACCTTCTGTTCGGCGCGGAGGACAACGACCTTGCCGAGCTTCAGTCCCAGGGGCTGGAGGTAATGTTCACGCATTTCTTCACCGAGATATTCGGAGAGGGCTGCGGCGAGATCATCCTGCGCGACGAGCTGATGAGCCTTGTTTACAGCGTGATAGACGGCGCGCTTTACGACGAGTTCCAGCAGCGCGTGTATGCCGAACCGGAGCTCACCGCCGAAAAGGTCTATGAGATATATGCCGGGGTCTATGAGGACTACGGCTATTCGCGGTATGACGGCTTCGATACGGCGTGGATGGACATTTCGCACAATTTTGACCACCCGTTTTATTACATTAGCTATTCCATATCCGCCGTGAGCGCACTCGAGCTTTTTGTCCTCTCGCAGGAGGATTATGCCGCGGCGCTGGAAAAGTATCTCTCCGCCGCGGCGCTGGATCTTGAGCTTTATTACTTCACGGACGCGCTCCAGGAGATCGGCCTCGGCGACGTTTTCGACCCCGCCGCCGGTGCGGAGGTCGCGGCCGGAGTGATGAGGTTTTTCGGCTGAACGCGTAAACGGAAGCGAAAAGATGTCCGTTGGTTGACATCTCTTCCGCGCTAGGGTAATATTGAATGTATAAAAATTGAAAGGGGTCACTGAAATATGATCGGTCTGCCCAAGAGCACTGTATCCGTTAATGAGGAAGAATTGGCCCTCGCGTCAAAGTTTGCAAACTCTGTTTACTGGGAGGAAGCCTGTGAGGGGCTGTTTGCCGAAAACATAGTTCTGGATATGCCCTTTGCTCCGCCCGGAATGTGGCAGCATCTGTCTCCGGCAGAGGTCGGAAAGCACTTTGAGTGGCTGCGCCGCACGGTCAGAAACTGGAGCTGGGACGCGCCCGCAAAGGTTTTTGCGACTGACCATGAGCATATATACTGGGTGTTCCGCGACGGCGGCGGCGATACCCACTGGGCCGGAAGGGACGGAAAGTTCCACAGCCGCATGCCCGCGCTGCTGCGCATCGAAAACGGCAAAATAGCATACGTCAAGGAGCATTTCGACATGGCGGCGTTCTATGACGCCATCGGGGTCGAGCTGCCCCGGTTCAAATATGACGCGCCGGATCCCGCAGGCTTCGAGCCGCGCCCCGCGGCGCCCGTCATCGACCACACGCCGGAGAGCATGGCTCGCCAGGTCGAGGCTACGCTCAATTTCTTCATCAACCCGAGCTACTGGGATCCCGAGGTCAACTGCGTTCTCGCGGACGACTTTGTCCACGAGCTGGTGGACGCGCCCGCCGATATGCCCAGAGTTTTCAGGGGAACGGAATATGAC
>CAKSWM010000263.1 GCA_934511545.1 uncultured Oscillospiraceae bacterium
GGGTTACACCGTATCCCTGCCCAAAAACATCCTTATGGGGCTTTGGCCGAAGCGCGTCCCTGTTTTTGTTCTTATTGCTTTTCCTGTTTTCTGAGAGCGGCCTCGACCAGCCCGATGAAAAGCGGGTGGGCCCGGTTGGGGCGGCTCTTGAACTCCGGATGGAACTGAACGCCGATGTAATAGTCGTTTTCCGGTATTTCGACGGTCTCGACTATATAGCCGTCTGGCGACGTACCGCTGATAACGAGCCCCGCATCGGTCAGTGCCTCGCGGAAGTCGTTGTTGAACTCATACCGGTGCCTGTGACGCTCGGAGATCATCTCCTCGCCGTAGCAGCGGTACATCTGGCTGTCCTTTTCGAGCCTGCACGGATATGCGCCGAGGCGGAGCGTGCCTCCCTTGTTCGTATTGTCGTCCTGATCGGGGAGAAAATCGATTATCTTATGCGTGCTGTCTTCGTCAAACTCTTTGGAGTTTGCGTCCGCCATGCCGCAGACGCTCCTCGCAAAGGCGATGACCGCGACCTGCATGCCAAGGCAGATCCCAAGATACGGAATATTCTTCCGACGGCAGTAATTGGCCGTGAGTATCTTGCCCTCGATGCCGCGGTTGCCGAAACCGCCGGGAACTATGACGCCGCTGCAATCGGCAAGTATCCCGTCGATGGTATCCTCCGTCACCGTTTCGGAGTCGATCCACTTTATTTTGACGCTGGTGCGGAAGGTATAGCCCGCATGGCGCAGAGCCTCCGCAACGGAGAGATATGCGTCGTGCAGCTGCACATACTTTCCGACAAGGCCGATGGTGACCTCGCGGTCACAGTGGCGGATGTTGTCCAGCATGGCGTTCCAATCGGCCATGTCAAGATCCGGCGCATATATGCCGAGCTCACGGCAGACGATATCGGAAAAATGCTTTTTCTGGAGCATAACCGGCGCCTCATACAGGACCGGGATCGTCATGTTCTCGATAACGCAGTCCGGCTTTACGTTGCAGAACAGGGCAATTTTTTTGAAAATGCTGTCCTCCAGCGGCTCGTCGCAGCGCAGCACGATTATGTCCGGCTTGATGCCCATGCCCTGAAGCTCCTTGACGGAGTGCTGGGTCGGCTTGCTCTTGTGCTCATCGGAGCCGCGCAGATACGGTACAAGCGTAACGTGGATATACAGCGAGTTTTCCTGTCCGACCTCGAGTCCGACCTGGCGTATGGCCTCCAGAAACGGCTGGCTCTCGATATCGCCGGTGGTTCCGCCGACCTCTGTTATGACCACGTCCGCGTCGGTCTCGCGGCCGACGTTATATATGAAGGATTTGATCTCGTTCGTGATATGGGGTATGACCTGCACCGTCTCGCCGAGGTATTCGCCGCGCCGCTCCTTATTCAGCACGTTCCAGTAGACCTTGCCGGAGGTAAGGTTCGAGAACATATTCAGGTTCTCGTCGATGAACCGCTCATAGTGGCCGAGGTCGAGGTCTGTTTCGGCCCCGTCCTCCGTGACATAGACCTCTCCATGCTGATACGGGCTCATGGTCCCGGGATCGACATTGATATAGGGATCCAGCTTCTGCGCCGCAACTTTTAGCCCCCGCGCCTTCAGAAGCCGTCCCAACGACGCCGCCGTTATCCCCTTTCCGAGTCCGGAAACGACGCCGCCTGTGACAAAGACATATTTGACCGTTTTCATTTACTCATTCCTCCGTTAAGCAGTTCAGGAAGAGGACATTCATCAGCAGAAGCGGGCGGATCGCTCCTTCTGCTGATG
>CAKSWM010000264.1 GCA_934511545.1 uncultured Oscillospiraceae bacterium
GTTCGGACGTCAACCTCAAGAACAGGGACTTCGCCCGTCTCGACGAGATCGAAAAGGACCTTGCCGACCTCGACAAGGAGCGCGAGCTTCTTATGGCGGACACGGAAAACGAGCATTACGAGCGGCTGGCTGAGATCCGCAGCCAGAGTCTCCAGCTGGCGGACGAGAAAAACCTTCTCGCCGCGCACGGACGGCCCAGGCTCACGACGGAGAACCTTGCAAGAGTCATCGAGCTGTGGACGAAGATCCCGGCAAGTTCCATCCGCGAGGATGAGTTTGAGCGGCTGAGCCACCTTGCGGACCGGCTCAAGACCCACATAATCGGTCAGGATGAGGCTGTGGACACCGTCTGTGCCGCGATAAAGCGCAGCCGCGTCGGGCTTCAGGCCAAGCGCAAGCCCGTGAGCTTCATCTTCGTCGGCAGCACCGGCGTCGGTAAGACGGAGCTTGTAAAGCAGCTGGCCGCCGACCTTTTCAACGCGCCGGAGTCGCTCATAAGGCTGGATATGTCCGAGTTTATGGAAAAGCACTCCGTCTCGCGCATCATCGGCTCCCCTCCGGGATACGTCGGTTATGACGAGGCCGGCCAGCTCACGGAGAAAATAAGGCGCAAGCCCTATTCCGTTGTGCTCTTCGACGAGATCGAAAAGGCGCATCCCGACGTGCTGAACGTGCTGCTTCAAATTCTGGACGACGGCCGCATCACGGACGCGCAGGGCCGCACCGTGAACTTCGAAAACACGGTCATCATCATGACAACGAACGCGGGCAGCGACAGAAAGACCGGCTCCGTCGGTTTCAACCAGAGCGTGAACGAGCAGGGCAGGGAAAAGGCGCTCAAGGCGCTGAACGATTTCCTGCGGCCCGAGTTCATCAACCGCGTCGATGAGATCATATACTTCAACCGTCTGACCGAGGAGAACTTCAAGGGCATCGCCCGCATCATGCTCGGCGAGCTTGTAACGCTGCTGGCGGAGAAGAACATCACCCTTACCTTCGACGACGGCGTTGTCGATCTCCTGACCGAAAAGAGCTTCAGCGTGACATACGGCGCGCGCAACCTGCGCCGCACGATACAGAAGGAGATCGAGGACCCCATCGCCTCCGAGATCGTGGACAAATGCCATGGCAAGGTCAGCAATATCGCGCTTTCCGCAAACGACGGGAAGATACAGATATACGCGATGTAACAATAATTCTGTTCTGTTCAAAGCAGGGCGCTGCACAGCGCCCTGCTTTTTATTTTTCCTTTAACTTTTTCCTTTTATCTTTAACTTTTAGCTTTACCAAGCTGGTTTATCTTTCAGAGGGACATACTTTTCCGCTTGTCTTTCTGTTTTTCTTATTAGCTTTACCAAGCTTGTTTCCTTCGGAGAGGTACTTTTCTTGCTTATGCAAGAAAAGTACCCAAAAGAAGCACACCAAAAGGGGCCTCTTGCCAGCCGTCCCCTTTTGGATTTCCCCTCCTAAGACATGGACCGATACCGTTTAAATTCAACGGTTCTAATGCACCGGCCCTAATAAGTGCGTGCTATACTTTTCCTTTAAACAACCGCGCTGCTGTCGCTACGCGCGGGACGTCGATTTGCTGTGCGATAATTGATAGGAAAAACCATATACCACAGAAAGAATATCGTGCGTAGCGATAGCAGCACGATTGATTCAACGCGGATAATAGCAATAGCTTATCAGGGCCTCGTCTTGGAAATGCTGACCACACCCGTACCCGTTAACGGGTTAGGAGGGAGAGTCCAGAGA
>CAKSWM010000265.1 GCA_934511545.1 uncultured Oscillospiraceae bacterium
GTTCGCGCCGAGTCTCATCGCGCTGTCGATGCCGTCGCGCGTCGCCGCGCCGCTTTCAAGCAGGTATATCGCCTCGTTCATCAGGGGGCAGAGTATGCGGTTGACAATGAAACCGGGGCTGTCGAGCACGACCACTGGAGTTTTGCCGAGAGATTCCGCAAAGGCGGAGACCTTTTCGATCGTCGCGTCGGAGCTTTTTTCCCCGCGCACTACCTCGACAAGCTTCATAACAGGGGCCGGATTAAAAAAGTGCATACCTGCGGTGCGCTCGGGAAGGCGCAGCTCGGCGGCAATATCCGTAAGACTGATGGAGGATGTGTTGCTGACGAGCAGACAGCTGTCGGAGACTTGCTTTTCAAGCTCCGCAAACACACTTTTTTTGACGTTTATGTCCTCCAATGAAGCCTCGACCACCAGTTCGCAGGCGGCAAGGGCGGAGTATCCGTCTCCGGCGGAAAGACGCGAAACTGCGGCGTCTGCATCCGCAGCGGACATTTTGCCTTTGGACGCAAGCTTTCCGATAGACTCCGCGCAGAGCGCACGGCCCTTTTCGGCCAGCTCCAGCGAGATATCCGTCATTACGACCTCGTATCCTGTGCAGGCGAAGCATTGGGCGATGCCGCGGCCCATTACGCCGCTGCCAACGATACCGATAACGGGCATTTTATCAGCGCTCCTCTCTGAAATATGCCAGACCCAGTGATGCGGGCGGCTGGTTTTCGCGCCTCTTGCGCATGCTGACGACAATCAGAACGAGGATAGTGACAAGATAGGGCGTCATTTTGAACAGCTCCTGGGAGCCGCGGGTGAAGGTGACGCCAAGGATGTCGCCGATGTAAAGATACAGCCAGAACAGCGCTCCGAAGAGATATGCGCTCCATATGCCGCGCAGGCTCTTCCAGCTTGCGAAAATGACGAGAGCCAGAGCCAGCCAGCCGAGAGATTCGATCCCGCCGGCGCTGTCCCAGGTGCCCTTGGTGTAGTCCATGACGTAGTAAAGGCCGCCGAAGCCGGATATGCCCGCGCCGATGCAGGTCGCAAGATATTTATAGCGCGTGACGTTTATGCCGGCCGCATCGGCGGTGGCGGGGTTTTCGCCTACCGCGCGGAGGTTGAGGCCTGTGCGGCTGCGGTTGAGAAACAGAGAAACGGCGACGGCGAGGATGATCGACAGATAGACCATGAATCCAAAGCTCTGGAGGAATTTTCCGAAGGCACCCATGCCGGAAAGAAAAGCGGGAGTTGCGCGGAAAGCCCTGCTCGTTACGGCAACGCTGATCTGGCCGACGCCGCCTGCCAGCTTGTTCAGGCTCCCACCCAGAAAGTTTGCAAGACCGCCGGCAAAGATGTTGAGCGTAAGTCCGGTGACATTCTGGTTAACGCGAAGGGTTATGGTGAAAAAGCTGAATATGAGCCCGCCGAATGCGGAGGCGAGGAATGACGCGCACAGCGCGATCAGCAGACAGACGATGCCGGAGGGGGACGCTGCGTGCATCTCATAGAAGAAAACGCTGGTCAGACCGGCAATGCCGCCGAGATACATTATGCCCGGCACGCCGAGGTTGAGGTTGCCGCTCTTTTCGGTTATGATCTCGCCGAGTGCGCCGAAGAGAATGACCGTTCCAAAAATGATGGCAGACTGGAAAAGCTGAATGTATTGTGTCATTTCGACTGCACCTTCTTTCCGCCGCGGAACACGAGCTTGTAGTTGATGAAGAATTCGCTGCCGAGGATGAAGAAGAGAATGATACCCG
>CAKSWM010000266.1 GCA_934511545.1 uncultured Oscillospiraceae bacterium
GTCATGGAGCACCACAGCAACCTGCTGCCCTGGCAGATGGTCTGCCGTCAGACCGGCGCCGCCCTGAAATTCATGGAATGCGAGCCGGACGGCACGCTGGACCTTGGCAAGGTCGAGGCTCTCATCACGCCGCGGACAAAGATCGTGGCCTGCACCCAGGTCTCAAACGTTCTGGGCCGGGTCAATCCCATCCGGGAGATCGCGGCGCTGGCCCACCGCGCCGGCGCGGTCATGGTCGTGGACGGCGCGCAGAGCACGCCCCACATCCCGGTGGACGTGCAGGCGCTGGGGGCGGATTTCTTCGCCTTTTCCGGCCACAAGGTCTATGGTCCCATGGGTATCGGTGTGCTCTATGGCCGTGAGGAGCTGCTGAACGCCATGCCGCCCTTCCTCACCGGCGGAGAGATGATCGAATCCGTCACCCGCGAGGGCGCGGTTTACGCGGAGCTGCCCCACAAGTTTGAAGCCGGCACGGTCAACGCGGCTGACGCCGTGGGGCTTCACGCCGCCATAGACTATATAAATCGCATCGGCTTTGCGCAGATGCACCGGCAGGAGGCGGCACTTACCCGCCGCGCGATGGAAGGCATCCAGGAAATACCTCATGTCCATGTGCTCGGCTCTGAGGACCCAGAGGAGCACTGCGGCATCCTCACCTTTACGGTGGACGGAGTCCACCCCCACGACATCAGCGAAATTCTGGCAAGCGACGGCGTTGCCATCCGGGCTGGTCATCATTGTGCACAGCCGCTGCACGCCTATCTGAAGCACCCGTCCACCGCGCGGGCCAGTCTGGCGTTTTACAACACGGAGAACGAGATCGACCGTCTGCTCGGCAGTCTTTCCACATTGAGGGAGCGAATGGGTTATGGAAAATAGGAGCTTTTACAACGAAATTCTCACGGAGCACAACCTGCATCCGGAGTTCAAGCACGACCTGCCGGACGCCGATATCGTGCTGGAGGGCGTCAACCCAAGCTGCGGCGACGACATTTTTCTCAAGCTGAAGCTCGACGGCGATATCATCGCGGACGGCGCGTTCGTCGGCGACGGCTGCGCCATCTCCCAGGCTTCCGCCGACATCATGCTCGGCATGATCATCGGAAAGAAGAAAGAGGACGCGCTGAAGCTTGGCGAAACATTCCTGAAAATGATTCAGGGGGAAGCCTCCGAGGAGGAGATCGACAGTCTGGAGGAAGCTTCGGCCCTCCGGGATATCGCCCATATGCCTGCGCGCGTCAAGTGTGCGGTCCTTGGCTGGCGTACGCTGAAAGAGGCGCTGCAAAACTAGAAATGGGCAATCGAAAACACCCGCAGTACAAGTAAAAAAGAGCAGGGAAACCGTTCCAAATTAAAGCGAAAAACGGTGGGCTGATAGAATACTCCGCAAATAATGAGGATGTTGTTAATACTACCTTGGGTTCACTTGAGGAAGTCTTAATCCATAATAGTTGGATGTTTGATGTGAACTATTAATCCGCTGCGTCCACATTGTAGTGGGAGGTTTTCTCCATGAACCTTGTGGGCTTGTATTTTTTCAGTTTTCTCGTAGAGACCACCTCCAGGGCATAAAAAATACAGCCCTAAGGGTCTGCAATTTCCTTGTGACGGCAGTTCTTCGGCTGATTCATGGCAGCGTAGGCAGACGGTATCAGCACCTTTTCCTTGGTCAGAAT
>CAKSWM010000267.1 GCA_934511545.1 uncultured Oscillospiraceae bacterium
GTATCGCGAGAGGTACGCCAAGCTTGCACAGCGAGGAAAGCCTGGCCCTGTCCACGCGGAAGCTGGAAAGCCTGAAGTCAAAGCCGAACCAGTCGCGCCGGATATAGAGGTATACTATCGCAACGGCGAAGGAGACAAACTGGGCGATGACGGTAGCAAGAGCGGCTCCGTCCGCCTCCATGCCGAAGCCCGCGACAAAAACAAGGTCAAGAACCAGGTTGACGACAGAGGACACGCCGATAAACAGAAGCGGGCGTTTGGAATCGCCGGAACCGCGCAGAACGGCGCAGACCATGTTGTAGCCGCAGACAAAGACAAATCCGAACGAGCAGATGAACATATAGTCCTTTGCCTGTGCAAAAGCCTCGTCCGGCGTGTTCATCCAGCGAAGCATCGCAGGGTGAGCGAACAGGCAGAAGATCATCAGTACGATTGACATTAGAAGGATGGTCGTAAACAGCGTGCCGATGGTTTTTGTGATGCCCCTGTGATCCTTCATGCCGACGAGCTGGGATATCAGTATCTGCCCGCCGTTTGAAAAACCCATGCAGATATTTGTGAGTATGAGCGTTGTCTGTCCGCCGATGGCAACAGCCGAGAGACCGGTGCTTCCGACGAACTGGCCGATGACGACCATATCGACCATGTTATAGAGATTCTGGAGAAGATTTGACAGCATGAAGGGCAGTGCGAAGGTTACAAGCTGGCTGAAAATGTTGCCCTCTGTATAATCGATGATCGCGCTGTTGGCTTTTGCCATTGCCTCGGGTCACCCTCTTTTTCTTTTATGTTAAAGAACCCGGAACACGCGGAAAGTGTGCTCCGGGGTCTTGTTATGCAATGTCCGGATAAAAGCTGCCGACGGCGGGAAACGCCGTCAGAGGATACTGCGCGGCGGCATGGCGTCCGGTGAATACTGCCAATGCTCCGTCGTTGCAAAGCTTGCGTTGAATTCGGGAGGGCGCTGCTGTTCTTCGGGAACGCTTGCGGGCGTAAAATATGCGTCCGTGCGCAGCCCGTCGGTATTCTGCCGTTCAAGCGCCCACTCTACCCAACTGCGGTCGAAGGGGCAGCGGAACAGCTCGTATACGTGCAGCGAGTATATACGCCACTCGCCGTCCTCCACGCGCAGCAGCATTTCGAGCCGCTGCCAGAGCCATTCGGCGCGGTAACGGCGGCCCAGTCCGTCCTCGGAGGAGAGAAGCGCGCGCTGCACTGCCGTCTCCGGAGGAACAGGCCCCAGTTCTCCGGCGTCGGATTCGGCGCCGGCAACGTTCCAGACGCCGCGCGCGGACAGTCCGTCCGGGCTGATCTCGATATATGGCGTCGTAAGCTGAAGGACCTTGAGCCTTCCGGCGGACGGAGCCTTGTCATAGAAGAAGCTGATGCGGTCCGGACCCTCATAGACGCCGGAATGGGCGTATTCGAGACGGATGTCCGGCTCGTGGGACCAGAGCTCGCTCAATATGCGCATGCCCTGGCAGGAAAGGGTGAGGTCCTGATACTTCGCCGCGAGGTTTTCGATCGCTGCGCGGGCGCGCAGCCGCGCGTTTTCCTTTTCCAGCGCGTCAAGGCGGGCAAGAAGCTCATCCATTTCAGAGCGCCTCCTTTACAACGATGCAGCCGGGGGATACGACGCCCTCGATGGTGCTGCGGTAGAT
>CAKSWM010000268.1 GCA_934511545.1 uncultured Oscillospiraceae bacterium
CTGTTGGATATAAAGATATTTGTGGACACGGACGCGGACGTGCGTATCCTGCGCCGCATCATGCGCGATGTGCGCGACCGCGGCAGGAGCCTTGAATCCGTCGTGAACCAATATCTTACGACGGTCAAGCCCATGCACGAGATGTATGTCGAACCGTCAAAAAGAGCCGCCGATATAATCATTCCCGAGGGCGGCCATAATATCGTTGCGCTGGAAATGCTTATCGAGAGGATAAACGCGCATGTCAGCGCGCATTCCGGACATGTAAGCGGAGGGGAGAACAATGGCTAAACTCTATTTTAAATATGGTGCGATGGGCTCGTCAAAGTCCGCGCAGGCGCTTATCACGCAGTTCAACTATGAGGAGCTTAACATGCGCGTCTGGCTCATAAAGCCGAGCATCGACGACCGCGACGGCGCAAATATCGTCAAGAGCCGCGTCGGCCTTTCCCGTGAGGCGGAGGTCATCTCACCCTCGGACAGCATAATATCGCGTTACGAGGCCGCCGGGGAGTGTGACGTCGTTATTGCTGACGAGGCACAGTTCTTTACGCCCGAACAGATCGACGAACTCAGAGAGATCGTCGATGAGCGCGATGTGCCCGTGCTGTGCTTTGGGCTTCGGACGGACTTCCTGACCCACACCTTCCCGGGCTCGAAACGGCTTCTGGAGCTGGCGGACTCCATAACCGAGATCAAAACGGTGTGCGCCTGCGGCTCCAAAGCCACCGTGAACGCACGTCTTGATTCGAGCGGGCGCATTCTGACAGAGGGCGATCAGGTGTTCCTCGGCGGCAACGACAGCTATGTTGCGATGTGTCACCGCTGCTGGAGAAACAGGATCAAGGCGCAGAAAAGATGACCCCGTAAAGTGCCCCCGGAGCACGCTTTTCGAAAAATCAAAACTAAAAACTCTTAAAAACGGCTGACACTGGAATTCCCAGCGTCAGCCGTTTTTCGCCGTTATATTACTGTTATGTAAAAAGCGCGGAATTGTGATATGCATTTTAACATATAAGGGTGCAGTATTTTTTGCATAACGACAAATTGTACGTCAATATAACCAAAAATATCAACTAATAATCGGCAGTTAATTATGCAGATTGTTGTTGAAAACGTGAATCAGAGGCTGTATATTGAAATCGTAATAATCGGTAAAGGGATACGATCATTACAAAAAAATCATGGGAAAAGAAAGGACAATGAAAGATGAAACGCTTCAGATCCATCCTTGCTCTCATCCTCGCGCTGGTCACGGTCCTCGCGCTCTGCGCATGCGGGACCAAGACCGACACGCCCACAAACAAACCTTCCAATGACACACCTGCAACAAACGCTCCCGCCAATGACGGCCCCGGAGCCGACACCCCCGCCGACGATCCCGGCTCCAACATCAACACCACCGTTGGTGAGAAGAACCTCTCCCCCTCCACCTATGACATGTTCGCCGAAAAAGTCGCCCCCATCGAGGCCACCAAGACCATCGATATCGGCTACACCCAGAACCTCGGCGGCGCCTATAATCCCGTCGGGGCCAACGGCACCACGGTACCGGATCTGCTTGGCGGCCTTGTCTATGACATGACCTTCTACTTCGACGGAGACGCCGGCAACGCCATGTACTCCCGCATCCTTGAGGAC
>CAKSWM010000269.1 GCA_934511545.1 uncultured Oscillospiraceae bacterium
AGGAAGCCTTTTCAAGAAGCTCGCTCATCGCCTGAGAAGCCTCTTGCATTATAAGTTCATACATTTCCTCTCATCTCCAGAATCCTTAATATTTCCAGTCTTATATATTTTAAACGTATATACCCCTAATGTCAACACCGCCGACATATCGAATTATGCAAGCCCACACGTGATTTGACAAGTGCGCATCAGTGCGGTAATATAGGCGGAGAAATTCCATAATACGAGGTAATATCCATGAAAAAGACAATCCTGTTCATGCTTATGCTTTCGATGCTGCTTTTCTGCGCCTGCAGCGGCGGCGCGCAGAAGGATGCAGTAACGGAAGAGCCTGTTCAGACGCCGTCCGAAACGGCGGCGCCGTCATCCGAGCCGACTGCCGAGCCCACCCCGGAACCCACGCCGGAGCCCACGCCCGAGCCGATCCGTTCTCCGCTGACCGGCGAGATCATTGAAAGCGAATATAACACGCGCCCCTTTGCCGTTATGCTCAATAACATCTCCGTCGCACTGCCTCAGTGCAGCGTTGCAGAAGCCGGCATTATGTATGAGATCCTCGCCGAGGGCGGCATAACCCGCTTTATGGCGATCTTCCCAGGCATGGAAAACGTCGGGGCACTGGGCAGCATGCGCAGTCTGCGGCCGTATTATCTGAGCGCCGCGCTCAGCTATGACGCCATAGTAGTGCACGCCGGTGGCAGCGATCAGGCATATTCCGACGTTTCGTCCAAGGGCGCGGATAATATCGACGGCGTTCGCGGATACTACGGCGGCGAGATATTCTACCGCGACCCCAACCGGATGAGCGCGGGCTATGAACACAGCCTGTTTACAACGGGCGACCTTGTGACTCAGGCGGTCGGCATGCTCGGTTACCGCACGGAGCTTAAATCCGGCTTTGATTTCGGGCTGCGGTTCACGGAGGACTCCGCGCCCGTCAGCTGGAGCGACGCCGGAGAGATCGTGGTCGATTTCGGCTTCAAGACGAGCACATTTACATATGACTCCGCAGCGGACAGCTATACGATGGTGCAGTACGGCCAGCAGTTTATCGACGGCAACACCGGCGAGGCTGTGCCCTTTGCCAACGTCATCGTCATTTCCACCGACACCGTGACCCTCGACGATTACGGCAGACTCGGCGTCACGCTGACAGGCTCCGGAAACGGCCACCTTTACAGAAACGGCAAAACCGCGGACATAAGCTGGTCACGCTCTGCCGAGGGTGAGCCCTTTGTCTATAAGCTCTCCGACGGCAGCACAGCCGAGCTCGGCGTCGGTCGCACCTTCATCTGCGTCATCCCGTCCGGCAGCGGCACAGTCACCGTGTCATAAACAGTCTATCCCGCAATACCAAAAGGTATTGCGGGATTTTTTTGAGTTCCACGAGTCCGGAACCACCTTTTATATCTTGTAAACATGCGAAAAACAGTATATAATATTTGCCTACGTCATAAAACATGGTTTTGGAGTGAACGAATATGGAAGAGACTTCTAAAAACTTTATTCATACATTTGTTGAGGAGGACATCGCCCCCGGCGGCCGCTTTGCCGGAATGCAGGTGCACACCCGTTTTCCGCCCGAACCGAACGGATATCTCCACATCGGCCACTGCAAGGC
>CAKSWM010000270.1 GCA_934511545.1 uncultured Oscillospiraceae bacterium
CTCGCTCCCGAATATCTGAGCGCAGAGGGGACGGTCGTCTGGCGCGGACCGGAGGAGCTCACGGGTCTTTCCGTCCTGATACATAAGCGCTTTTGCGCTTACCATTTCTGTCGTTGTCATGGCTGCGCCCTGTTCCATACATATGTGGCGGAAAGCGGGATCGGTCACGCCTGCCATAGGCGCCAGAAGCAGGCACCCTTTAATTTCAATATTGCCGATTTTTGTCATAGCGTAATATCAAGCCCTACGGGGCAGTGGTCGGAGCCCATGATCTCCGGGCAAATAAAGGCTTTGCCGATGCGGTCACGGATGCGGTCTGAAACAAGGAAATAGTCGATACGCCAGCCCACGTTTCGTTCTCGTGCGGCGGAGCGGAAGCTCCACCAGGTATAGGCGTTTTCAAGATCGGAATAAAGATACCGGAAGGTGTCGGTGAATCCCGAACTGAGCAGTCGGCCGAATTTTTCGCGCTCATCATCGGAGAAGCCGGGATTTCCGCGATTAGTCTTGGGGTTTTTGAGGTCGATCTCGTTGTGGGCGACATTCATATCCCCGCAGATGATGACGGGTTTCCTGGCGTCGAGTCCGAGAAGATATTCGCGGAAAGCGTCCTCCCAGCTCATGCGGTAGTCAAGGCGGCGCAGACCGTCCTGTGCGTTTGGCGTATAGACGCAGACGAGATAGAACTCGTCGAATTCAAGCGTTATGACGCGCCCCTCGTGATCGTGTTCGTCGATCCCGATGCCGCGGCAGACGCTCAGCGGGGTTCGGCGCGTAAAGATGCAGGTACCGGAGTAGCCCTTTTTCTCGGCGTAGCACCAATACTGCTCGTATCCGGGCAGGTCGAGTTCGATCTGTCCCTCCTGAAGCTTTGTTTCCTGAAGACAGAACATGTCCGCGTCAAGCCCCCAGAAAGCATCCTCAAAGCCTTTTTTGACACAGGCGCGCAGGCCGTTTACGTTCCATGAAATAAGCCGCATGTGAAAGTTCCTCCCGTCAGGGACGTATCGCGACGAGCCGGTTTATCGTTACGCCCTGTTCGTAAAATTTGGTCTCGTAATCGGTCATAATGCCGACCGGACCGTTTTCGTGCAGATCGCGCGTGACCTCGCGCAGCGCCCAGCCGCCGTTCTGAAACTGCTCAACGGACCACTCAAACAGGGGGTCGTTGTCACTTTTGAAATGGATCTCTCCCCCCTCGGGCAAAAGCTGCCTGTATATTTCAAGGAAGGATGGAGCGGTAAGCCGGCGCTTGTACTGTTTTGTTTTGCGCCAGGGATCGGGGAAGTTTATATAGATACGGCTGACCTCGCCGGGCTTGAAGATCTCCGGCAGGTGCACGGCGTCCATGTCGATGAAGCGGACGTTTTCAAGTCCAAGCGTAAGGCAGCGCTCCATAGCGACGACCATCGCGTCCGGAACGCGCTCGACGGCGACCAGAAAACTGTGGGGAGCGGCAGCGGCGGTCCCTGCGGTGAATTTGCCTTTGCCGCAGCCGAGTTCGAGCTCTATCATGTCATATCCCGGGAAAGCGGCGGCCCACTTGCCGCGATACTCTTCGGGAGTTTTCAACTGAAGGGTGGCGCACTGTTCCATACGGGGTATCAGAT
>CAKSWM010000271.1 GCA_934511545.1 uncultured Oscillospiraceae bacterium
CTCCTGTTTTTTGTTCTCGTTATAAGTCGGATATACAACGGCAGTGTCCAGCACCTTTCCAGTCGCATCGACTACCGCGACCTTGCAGCCCATGCGGTATCCGGGATCGAGCCCCATCGTGACCTTGCCCTTTACCGGCGGCTGCATCAGCAGCGGACGCAGATTCAGCGCAAACTGGCCGATCGCACCCTCGCACGCGATGTCCGTCAGGCCGCTGCGGACCTCCCTTTCAAGAGACGGAAAAATAAGCCTTGTATATGCGTCCTTCGCCGCCGCGCGGACGAACTCCGTTGACGGACTGCCCTGTTTTATAACACAGCGCCCTATGACCGCCATCGCGCTGTTTTCATCCAGTTCGACCGACACGCGAAGCATTTTCTCCTTTTCGCCGCGGTTGACCGCAAGTGTCTGGTAGCCCTGCGCCTTTGACACGCGCTGCGTAAAATCATAGTACTGGCGGTATACGGAGTCCTCCTCAGTCGCCGCCTCGGAGCGAATGTACCCGCTGCCGTTTATAAGCATGCGCAGTCTTTTGCGAAGCTGCGCGTCCTCGCTTATCATCTCCGCGATGATATCGCCCGCTCCGGAAAGCGCATCCTCCGCCGACTCCACGCCCTTTTCGGGATCGACATATTTCCGTGCTTCCGTCACCGGTTCCGGCCCTTCCGCCCGCTGCTCAAAAAGGACCGCCGCGAGAGGCTCAAACCCCTTTTCCCGGGCGATGGTCGCCCTTGTGCGGCGTTTCTGCTTGAACGGAGCATACAGGTCCTCGACCTCAACCAGCGTCTGCGCGCCGTTTATCGCCTTTTCCAGCTCCGGTGTCAGCTTTCCCTGTTCCGCTATCGCGGATATTACCGCCTCGCGGCGCGCCTGAAGCCCCCGCAGATAGGCAAGGCGCTTTTCCAGCGTGCGAAGAGAGGTATCGTCCATCGCGCCGTGCAGTTCCTTGCGGTAGCGCGCTATGAACGGGAGGGTGTTTCCTTCGTCTATGAGCTTCACTACGTTTTCAACATGCTCCGGCTTCTTATCCAACTCCTGAGCAAGCAATTCAATTATTCTATCCATTCGTACAGTAATTCCTTTCCTGTGAATATGCAGGCATCGTTTCCCGCCGTCAGTACGGGAAAAACGGCATACATGTAAAATGACGCTCTACTTTTCAATTACAAGCTCGTCATAGCCTGTATGCTCGTCCGGCTTTCGCGCAAAACGAAAATCATCCAGCACGGCAAGCACGATCTCCGCCGTTGTGTTCACAAGGCAGCCCGGCCGCAGATGTCCGCCAAACACGGAAAGATCCTCCCGCGCAAAGCTTGCATGCAGATGACATCCGTTTTCGGATACCGTACCCATGAGTGAGACGATCTCGGCATCCTCTTCGCCAGAGCGTATGTGGATGCCGGAGGCATCGCGAAGCTCCCACCTGTAGACACAGCCGACGGCGGAAACGACCGCACCGGCGGCGATATGATGCGTCCTTGCAAATCTGTATATCTCTTCATACAGGTCCTGACCGCGCGTCAGGCGAAAGCAATAATACATATTGTCAGCCTCCGATCTC
>CAKSWM010000272.1 GCA_934511545.1 uncultured Oscillospiraceae bacterium
GTATATCCGAACAGGGCTCCCACGACGAGCTTATGGCAAAGAAGGGCAAATACTACAACCTCTACACCAAAATGATGATAAAGGACAGGGCGGAATCCGCGGGTATCCGCCTGGATGAGGACTGATGACAGGGCAAAACGATCTCACGCAGGGCTCCATCTGGCGGCAGCTTGTGCGCTACTCCATCCCGCTGGTCATATCCAGCGTTCTTCAGGCCATGTACGGCATGGTCGATATGATCGTCGCGGGACATTATATCGGCTCCGTCGGGCTGTCGGCCATCAATAACGCGAGCAGCGTTATGAACATGATAACAAACATCATTATCGGTCTTGCCACCGGCGGAAACGTTCTCATCGCACAGTATTTCGGCGCAATGGACCACGAAAACTGCCGCCGGAGCAGCGTTACCCTGTTCTGCTCCGGTCTTATCTCCGGAGCGGCCGTCGCGCTGCTGTTTTTCCTGTTTTCCCGGCAGATCCTTTCGCTCCTGCGCGCACCCGCGCTTGAAGAGGCGACAAGCTATCTCAGGATCTGCTCCATCGGCATTTTCTTTATAATGGGCTACAACACAACGACGGCGGCGCTTCGCGCCATCGGCAACTCCCGCGCGCCGCTCATATGCATCGCATCGACCTGCTGTCTCAACATCGTGCTCGACCTTGTGTTTGTCGGCCCTGCCGGCATGGGCGTTCAGGGCGCGGCCCTTGCGACCACGATCTCGCAGGGCGTCAGTTTTCTGATCTCTCTGGTCTTCGTCCTTCGCAGTCCCGACCTGTTCGGGATACGCTTCGGGTCGCTCCGCATCTACCGCGACAGACTCCGCCTTATCCTGAAGCTCGGTCTCCCCTGCGCCGTTCAAATGAGCGTTGCGGCGATTTCCTGGCTGTCCGTCACCTATATCGTCAACAGCTACGGCGTTGCCGTTTCCGCAGGAAACGGAGTTACCGCAAAGCTGCGCGATTTTGCAACGCTCTTTATCGTTGCAATGAGCAACGGCTCCGCCGGCATGATCGCACAGTGCATCGGCGCTGAGGATTATGTCCGTGCGCGTAAGGTACTCTATACAGCGATGCGCATTTCCGTTGGAATGTCGCTCGTTATCGTAGCCGTTATGGAGCTTTTCGCGCCGCAGTTCGTGTCTCTCTTCACCACCGATCCGGAGGCCGCAGCCGCCGCCATACGCAACCTGCGCATCGAAATACTCGGCCAGCTTTTCTATGCCGTATTCATGCTCTATCACAGTCTCGGAGTTGGCAGCGGCCACACATGGTATGTTTTCTTCTCAAGCTTTGTAAACTGCATCGTGGCCCGCGTTGTTCTTGGTTTTTCGTTCAATGCGCTCTGGGGTCTGGACGGCCTTTACTGGGCCTGCATGATAGCTCCGTTCACCTCTGTGCCGATCGGCATCTGGTTTGACCGCTCGAACAGGTGGAAAAACACTCTTATAAAAGAATAGCTAGCATAAAAAAGCCGCAGGCGGACCGGAAACGGTCCGCAGGCTTCGGGACTGGATTTGAACCGGCCCGGATACAATACAAATAGGAGGAATTAA